>CACZSC010000044.1 GCA_902783755.1 uncultured Ruminococcus sp.
GCAGGCCAGAGGCAGAAGAAAAAGAAAAAGGCCGGACGCGCAAAGTGTATTGAATCTGAATATTGCCGGAAAGATAGTTGTGGTGAGTGCGATCATCCTGCTGCTTTTCGGCTTTTTGGTGGTGCGTATAGCAAGGATAATGAGGGATAACGGCGACCAGTACAAGAAGCAGGTCTTAAGCCAGCAGGAGTACGATTCCGTGACCATTCCTTTCAGGCGCGGTTCTATCACGGACCGCAACGGCGTGATACTTGCGCATTCTGAAAGAGTTTATAATCTGATAGTTGATTCCTATGTGCTGACCGACGAGGAGGACACAATAGAGCCTACGGTTATGGCGCTTAATGAGTGTTTCGGATTGGATGCCGCAGAGCTTCGCGGCTATATCAGGGACAACGGTAATTCCAGATACCACATCTTTAAAAAAGAGATAAGCCATGATGAGAGGACCGCATACGAAGAGTATGTAGAGAATTACAACAACGAGATAAACGAGTTTAACAAGGGCAGTGAGATAAAACGCCCGAAGATCAACAAGAACGGTGTATGGTTCGAGGACCAGTTCAAGCGTTCATATCCCAACGGAACCCTTGCCTGCGATGTTATAGGTTTCACCACAAAAGACGGAAGAGGACAGTACGGACTTGAGGAGTACTACGACAGCACCTTAAGCGGTTCCAACGGAAGAGAGTACGGATACCTCCTTGATGAGAACGCGCTGGAGAGGACCGTGGTGCCGGCAGTAAACGGAAATACGCTTGTGTCCACGATGGACTCTTATATACAGAGGGTATGCGAGGAAAAGATAAAGGAATATAACGAAGAACATGCCGATGAGTACCGTGAAGGCGAGATGGGTTCGGATAATACCGGTGTTATAGTGATGGACGTGCATACCGGAGAAGTGCTGGCAATGGCCAGCTATCCGTATTTTGACTTAAACGATCCCGGAAACCTTGATATCCTTCCGGAAGAACTTCAGTCATATCTGCTTGAAAAAGCCGGCTGGAAAGACAGCAAAGATGATGAAGACAAGAATGACGAAGACGAGGATGATGAAGAGGAAGAAGAAAGCAGCAAAGAAAAGGAACAGTCTTATCAGGAAAGGCTGGAGGCCTGCAGGCAGAAAGCATCCCAGAGCCTCTGGAAGAATTTCTGTATCTCACAGTCTTACGAGCCCGGTTCGGTCGGAAAGACTTTTACGGTGGCTATGGGACTGGATTCCGGTACAGTGCATGACAATGACGTGTATAACTGCGGCGGCTAGCTGACCTTCGGTGAAGGAGATAATGCGACCACGATACGCTGCCATAACAGATACGGTGACGGGCCCCTGACGACCAAGGAAGCGGTAGAGAAGTCCTGTAACGTTGCACTGATGCTGATGGGGCAGAAGATCGGAAAGGAACGTTTCCTTGAATACCAGAAGAACTTCAATTTCGGTCTCAGGACAAATATAGACCTGGCGGGTGAGATGCGTACCTCATCGCTTGTTTTCAACAAGGATACCATGGGCATCACAGAGCTCATGACTTCGACTTTCGGCCAGGGCTTTAATGTTACGATGATACAGACAGCAGCGGCATACTGTTCACTGGTGAACGGCGGGTATTACTACAAACCCCACATGGTGAAGCAGATACTGGATGATGACGGTGCGGTAGTGAAGAATATCGAACCCGAACTATTGAGACAGGTGGTCTCGGAAAAGGTGTCCGACCAGATGATAGACTACGGTATAGGCGTTGTTGAAGAAGGAACCGGTAAGAAAGCAAGGCCTGCCGGATATAAGATAGGCGGTAAGACCGGTACCGCAGAGCGTTCCGGTCAGGGTAAGAGGGATTATACCGTATCCTTTATGGGCTTTGCGCCTGCTGATGATCCGCAGATCGTGGTCTATGTCGTAATAGACAGACCCAACACAGCTTCCCAGGGTGAAAACGCAACCAGATATGCCTGTGTGATCTGCAGGGAGATAATGACCGAGATACTGCCTTACATGCATATCTTCATGACCGAGGAACTGAGTGAAGAGGAGAAGGCCGAGCTTGAGGAAAGAGGACGTCTTCCCCAGGATCAGGAAATCGAGGAAAACGAAGAAGGCGGGGAAAGTGAAGAAAGTCCGGAAGAAGAGGAAGAGGAAAAAGAAGTCATCAATCTGTATATAGATCCGAACAGCGGATATGCCATAGATCCTTTTAACGGAGAATATCTGGATCCGAAGACGGGAGAACCGATCAATTCGGATTCGGGCATATTCCAGAATTCTGATGGTGATACGATAGATATAACCGTTCTGAAAGATGATGAAGCAGAGGAGAAAGAGGACTGATGTTATCAAAGTTTGTGGCGGCAATGTTCATATCATTTGCGGTTGGAGCCCTGTCGGGTCCCATTGTCATACCTCTCCTCAGAAGGTTTAAATTCGGGCAGACAGTCAGGGAAGACGGACCGGAGACCCATCTTAAAAAGAGCGGGACGCCTACCATGGGCGGAGTGATGTTCATACTCGGGATACTGGCCGCATCTCTTCCTTTTGCCGCAAAGTATACGGATGTGATCCCTGTGCTTTTTCTGACGATCATGTTCGGCGCGATAGGTTTCGTAGATGATTTTATAAAGATCAAAAAGAAGAGTTCGACAGGCTTAAGGGCATGGCAGAAGTTTTCGCTCCAGATAGTCGTGACCGGGATATTCGCTTATTTCCTTACGCAGACCGAAGGCATAGATCTGCTGATGAAGATACCTTTCAGCGAAAAGACCCTGGATCCCGGGATATTCGGGATACCGCTACTGTTCTTTGTGGTACTGGGTACGGATACC
>CACZSC010000045.1 GCA_902783755.1 uncultured Ruminococcus sp.
ATCGACCACGTCCCGTTCAACCTCTCGGGAGGCCAGAAGCAGAAGGTAGCCATCGCGGGCGTCTTCGGTAATGACGTGAATATCCTTATATTCGACGAACCTCTCGCGTCGCTGGATCCCCAGATGGGAATGACGGCCGTGGAGCTTATAGATGACATATCAAAAGAGACGGGAAAGACCGTCATCATAATAGAGCACCGTCTGGAAGACGTGCTGCACAGGCCGGTCGACCGGATAATACTGATGGCAGGCGGCAGGATCGTCGCCGACATGTCTCCCGACGAGCTGCTGCGCTCGTCCCTGCTCAGCGAGTACGGGATCAGAGAGCCTCTTTATATAACCGCAATGAAATATGCCGGCTGTTCGCTGGAAGGAAACAGGAACCTCTGCGACCTTGAGTCTCTTGAATTCACTCCCGAAAATGAGGCAAGACTCAAAGCGTTCTTCACGGAAGAGAGGACAGCGGTAGAGGAGAACCGAAATGAACCTGTCGTGACCTTCAGCGGTGTATCCTATTCATATAACGGCGGGCACAAAGTCCTGAGGGACATAAGCTTCGAGATACGCCGCGGAGAAAGGATCGCCATAATCGGCAGGAACGGCGCCGGCAAGTCTACCGCCGCGAAGCTCCTCTGCGGCATTATACGTCCTGATACCGGCACCATAACGCTTGAGGGTACCGATACTTCAAAGCTCTCCGTCAAGGAGATAGGAGAGAAGGTCGGTTACGTCATGCAGGACCCGAACACGATGATAGTCAAGGACATCATCAAGGATGAGGTCGGCATGGCTCTCGGATTCAGGAACATCCCGCAGGATGAGGCAGAACGCAGAGTGGCCACAGCTCTCGAGACCTGCGGACTTTACAGGATGCGCAACTGGCCCGTCGATTCCGTCAGCTACGGACAGAAGAAGAGGGTCACCGTAGCTGCCATGATGGCACTGGAACCGGATGTGTTCGTGCTGGACGAGCCGACCGCCGGGCAGGATTATCACAGCTACACGGAGATCATGCAGTTCGTTAACACCCTCAACCGCGAGTACGGAAAGACGATCCTGTTCATTACTCACGATATGCACCTCGCGATCGAGAACACAGACAGGGCCATAGTCTTCTCGGACGGGGAGCTCATAGCCTCCGACAGAGTATTCTCCGTTCTGGCCGATCCCGACATCATCTCCAGGGCGAGCCTGAAGCAGACATCGCTGTATACCCTGGCTGTCAAACTCGGTCTGGAGCCGGAATCCACCATAAGACACTTCATAGAGTATGAAAGGGAGGTGAAGGCGCATGAATAACAAGCTGGTCATAAACTACACTCCCGGACCTACGATGCTGCACAAGCTCACCGGATTCACCAAGGTGTTCCTCTTCGCTGTCATGAGCGCTGCGATCATCTCTACATTCGACATCAGGCTTCTGGTCCCTCTGCTCATCATAAATGTCATAGAGATAATATCCATGAAGCCTGATTACAAGCCGATAGTGGTCATGTTCACCATAACATTCTTCACCGTGACCCTGGTCGGAAACATCATGCTTTTCCTCGTGTCTCCCGGAGTGGGTCTCACCAATGTAGGCGCAGAGAACATCATCTGGAGGATAAATGACAGGCTGTATCTTTCCAAGGAGTTTCTGTGGTACATATTCGTCTTCTTTATAAAGAGGACAACTTCGTTTGCTTCGGTCATTGCCTTCGCGCTGGCGACCACACCTTCCGAATTCGCTTCAGGTCTCAACAGATGCGGGCTGAACTACAAGGTATGCACCATCGTGTCTCTGGCTTACAGGACCATTCCCGACATAGCCAACGACTTCATAAACATCCGAAACAGCATGATGATGAGAGGCGTGGAGCTGTCAAAGAAAGCGAGCGTCGGAAAGAGGCTCAAGAACACCGTTCTTATCCTTGTCCCTCTCATCTTCACAGCCTTCGGGAAGGTCGGAAATATCGCCAACGCCATGGATCTCAGGGGCTACGGAAAACACAGCAAGCGCACATGGTACGCAGAGCACGAGAAGACTAAATGGGATCCTGTCATAAGAGCTCTCACGATCCTTCTCCTTGTGCTTACCGCGTATTACATAATCAGGTACAGGATAATCGATCCCTATCCCGTGGATTACTGGTGTCCCTGGGTCCCGCGCGAGGAGATCCAGCAGACGAATGCCATCGATACCCTGTTCATAATCAAATGGATAAGAAAACTAAAAGGAGAATAAGGACCGATATGGCTCATCTTATAATTCAGACAGACTTCGGTACGGGCTCATCTTCCGTCAGCGCAATGCACGGCGTTGCCGCAGTAGTGGATCCCGACCTCAGAGTCGATGACGGAAACAACGACGTCGCTCAGTTCAACGTCCTTGACGCATCCGAATCGCTTATGTACCTGCTGCCCTACTGGCCG
>CACZSC010000046.1 GCA_902783755.1 uncultured Ruminococcus sp.
AGCTGATCCCCCTCAGTGTCAGCCCTGATTTCTGGTTTTCTTCGGAACAAATCAAAAAAGCCCATGTTTACACCTCTTTCTTTTTATGCTATCTGAATAATAAAACCATCATCACCAAAAATAATATCTTGTTGAAGCAAATAGACGGCGTCAATCGTTGCCATACAGGCATCTACTTTACCGGTTGACTTCTTCTTGTTCACGTATGCCCTCATACCGGTGTCATAAGTGCAGCGTGCATTCTCGAAGTTCACTTCATACAGCTTGTTGTTCTCATATCGTAACTGCTGATTCAGGATTTTTTCTTTCAGCAATTTGGTCGGCATGTGCAGTGTGTCAGAGTGCTGTCTGACTTCTACAGTGTTATACTTTTTTGCCCACTTTTGCGCAGAACTCAGTGCCTGATACCTGTCATACCCGATTGCCTGTATCTGGACTCCATATTTTTCTTCCAGGCTGAAAACATAATCTTCGATCACTCCGTAATCTACCGTCATGTCTCCACAGGCGATGCACTGCCCACTCCGAATAAACTGGTGGTAGTCCAGTTTCTCAAACCGGATCTTTTCTTCTATCCTGCCCTCTGGAATAAAGACCATAGGAAGCGCCAATATATTTTCGTCTTCGTCCACGCTGACCATCACAACAGAGCAGTTGTCATTCGTCATGGCAAGGTCAACTCCGACATAGACCACTCTGCCTGTCCAGTCGATGTGCTCCGTCCTGCAGGCCTGCACCTGTTCGATGCTGACATAGGACTCAGTGCCAACACCCTGGTAGATGATGTTGCAGTGTTTCGTGATGAAGTTCTCTCGCTTGCTTTCTACTTCTATGGCATCCCTTCGCTTGTCCAGAAGTTCGTCCCATACAGACGGTATCTCCAAGGCCAGCGGATTCGCATGTTTCAGAATACTGTCATCTGTCGCCCAGTCTTTCGTGTTGTCAGGCTCATACAGAAGCGAAAACACTTTGTCATTGTCAATCAGACCATCCAGAACCTTCTTGCTGTATGCAACTTCATCCTCAAAAGGATTCTGGCTTGTTGGATACTTTGTGGAAATCACAAATCCCAATCTATTCATAACAAGCAGCTGACCAGACCGCATGGCCTCGATCGCGTATGCAGTCGGAAGCGCTCCGGCTTCATCACAGATGAAAACCGATGGCTCTTTGCCGTCTAATCTGCTTGTGGAATAGTTGAGCGGAGTATACTTTGTTTTTGTTGGCTTATGCAGGATGTAGTCCCGCAATACCTTGAATTCTCCGTCCTCAAAAACATCTATGTTCGTGTTGATGATCGGCTCGATTGCCTCTTTTATTTCTCTGGCAAGCTGACCATCCGGAGCAACTGAAAAGAACCGACTATATGCCGGTTCCAGATAAAACAGTAATATGAACAGGAAGCCGACGATAAACGACTTTCCGTTTTTTCTCGCAATTTCAAGAAGCACACGTTCATATCGACGCTTCCGCTTGTCGTCAATTCTGACTGTGCATATGGTCGCTGTGATCAACAGCCATTGATAACCTGCAAGCGCATGGTAAATACTCTTGCCTGCCTTCGGCCCCTTCGCCATCTTCAAGACTCTTGCAATCTTATATATCTTTTCCAGAAGTCGATGATTGATACAGTACGTCTCGCTTTTTCCGTCCCAGTCTTCCAGGAATCGCTCGCACTGCAATCTCACATATCTCGGCGCGTCTATGTCTCCACTCACAGCAGCCCTTGCATAGATCTCTGCCGGATGCTTATTCGTCCTCGTCTTCTTCATTCAGAATATCCATGAGCGTCTTTTTCTTTTCCTGTCCGGGCTTTACAGTGGAGATGGACAGTTTCGCTCTTGACTGAGGTGACATACAAAACTCGTTTATGAGGCGGAGGAAGTCTCTGGAGTACCTCTCTCTTGCCGACATTAGCTTACTTTCAAGCAACAGCCCCTCATTGTTGTTGATCTGGTCTTCTAACTGCTGCATTCTGTCAACACATATCGCAAGCTGACTGAGTGCGAATAAGTCCAGATTTCCGAGAACCTTTGCTTCTTCCAGTTCCGTCAGGATGTAGTTGAATATCTCAACCTGCGAATCTGTGAGATACAAGGGCGGTACCAGCTTGTCTGCTTTACCGCGAAGCTGATCTTCTATCTGGAGCCGTTGTTCTGTCTCATCTCTGCTTATTTTGGCTGTTTTTGCGGCTATTGCCTTCGCGGGCCTGCCCATGTAATCACCTTCTTACTTTCATTTTTGGCTATTTTCGTATTTTCGAGTCCGGCTGTAAGTCGCGAAAAATTCATTTTTCTGTGAAATCGCAGGCCGGGGGATGACCGGATATCCCTATAGGGACGAACATTTCTCTTCCTGCTCAGCTGCGATCTTCAAAAGCTCATCGCGTGGAATGTATCCGCTTTCAGCGAGCTCATGATGCATGATACAGAGTGAGATAAGATTGTATGGGTCGGTTTTTCGAACATCATTCTCAGAAATAGGAATTATGTGGTGGACGGCTATTTTATTCCACGACAGTGTATGAGATGTCAGATATAAGTTCCTCATACAGACCTGGCACAGATTGTTATCTCGTTCTCTGATCTGTTTGGATAGCTTAGTCCAGACTTGCTTTCGTCTGAATGCTGTCACTTCATTGTCTTCTTTTGTGTGGATTCTTTTCGGGCGCCGACCGCAGTCATAGGTGGCGTCGTGTATGCGTCCGCACCACTGGCATGATTTCAGCATCTGGTTTATCACCTCAAATAAAAATGCACCAACAATCAAATGAATGAGTGCTGATGCATCTTATAAAGGGAGTATAATGAAAAGGACAGAACAATCGTCTCTGTTTGACACTTCTGACAAGTTTACCATACCACAACATTTGTGGGGATACAAATGGATATTTGGGGACATTTTCGGACATTTAGGGACATTTACGGACATTTAGGGACATTTTCGTACACACTTTTCTGCTGGCGTGCGATAATGGGCACTAATTTCTGCAATGC
>CACZSC010000047.1 GCA_902783755.1 uncultured Ruminococcus sp.
GTCCAGACTTCCCGGATAGCTGACCGGATACAGCTCTGGAAACAGGCAGTGCTGCAGGAGCAGTATGACATCTGCCATGTCCACTTTGCCGTCACCGGTGAGATCTCCGGCGATTCGGACAGAAGAGTACGGAGGATCATCCGGATCTATGCTGATCGGAGGAGTGCTCACATCCGAGCCTGCGGCAGGTGCGTATATCCCAAGCAGTATCGTAATCAGAAGCAGTATCGAGGCCGCTTTTATCATTGATCTGTGTTTCATAGGATGCTCCAAATTCAGTTTTCTGCCCTGTCGCCCTGATAATATGATTTCAGGTTGGCTATATCTTCGGCAGTAAGAGCCCGGTTGTATATGACAAGCTCGTCCATGACCGCGGGCATCGAGCATTTATAACTGCATGTCCCGTCCTGACCGAAGGTCACAGTTCCAATTCCGTCGAAGGAAGCGTTGATGAGCATGTCTGAGATCTGGTATGTCACAGGAGTTTTGAAATCCAGGGACAGGCTAACGGTACCGGCATCCCTGTCGACTATGAATATCACCGGTACCCAGCCGTACAGAAAGTCATATGGAAGCCCGAAATCCGCATCCATCCGGTTGGTGCCGTCTCCGAGATTGAATCTGAAATTGTTCGAGATGTATGAAAGTACGAATCCGGGGTTATAACCGCTGTCCCAGTTCTTGTTTGAAAAGACGCACGGGTCGGAGGTCCTTTCCGTGATCCTGAGCCAGCATGACACTGAGAAGCTGCCTGAGCCGGGATTGTAATCTGTATATACGGCACCGTCTTCCACGTCAGCTCCGTTCCCGTAGTATCCGTCGATGAAATACAGCTTTTCTTTCTGTTCGGGGCTGTGGTTTCCGGTCACGTCGGATACGTTCCCGTCAAGCGGGATGTAAAGAGCGATGCTGTCTCTGTCTATGAAATCGAACAGGGTCCTGCCGGATCCGTCTGCCGGTGTCTCCTCTCCCTCGTGGGCATACCTGACCCGGATTCCGGATTCGGGATCTTCGATTTCAACTCTTTCCGTAGCGTCGACACCCGGGAAGATGTTTCCGGGGATCTTCGCTGTATATGACTGGGGTCTTTCAAGGCCGAGGGCATAGAGGGTTATTGCCGCCACATCCCTGTTCTCGGCATCGTCCATGACTCCGTGAATGACTGATTTGCCGGCGACGGCGAGCATTATGTTCATTTCGTCGGTCGTCAGTCCGCCGTGGCCTCCCGTAGGCTTGTGACCGTGGTCGGCCGTCACGATTATGAGGGTATCCTCCATCATGCCTGTCTCGACCATCTTGTCATAGATACGCCCGATAAGGCCGTCTATGTGGGATATCTGATTAAAGTACTGCTGGCTTTTGTTGCCGTAGCTGTGGCCGGCTCCGTCCACCGAGTCGAACTGGACGAACATGAGCTTCGGCTGATGGCTATCAAGGTATTCGACGATCTTGTCGGTCTCGGCATCGTCGCTTCCGGTATCCATGTATACGTTCAGCCCTGATTCTATCTCAGATCTGTTTATGACACTCCAGTTGTTGAACGATGCCAGCTCGCAGTCCGGATCAGCTTCCCTCACCACCCTGAAGATGCTGGGGAATGGGTCGTCCGACGGATACGGCTGCGAGGATGAGTTGGTGCATCCGTGGAATTCAGGCAATACACCATGAAGTATGGATCCCCAGTTCTGGCCGCTGATGGAAGGCGTCATGCACCGGGCGTAATAAGTCAGTGAGCCGTTTTCGAATATCCTGTCGAGGTTCGGAGTGGAGGCTTCTCTGAAGCCGTTTCCGCCTCCGTCCACACCCAGGATCACTACATGCTTGTATATGTATCTGTCATTTATAGGATAGAGATCCGGGAATATGCTGTACTGCAGGAGGGCTATGACGTCTCCCATGTCATCCGAATTGTTGCTGTTGAAGTCGGCGCTTCCCGCATAGTCAACGGGATACAGATCCGGGAACAGCTGGTGCTGCAGGAGCAGGATCACGTCCTGTATGTCGATGGCACCGTCATTCGTGATGTCCCCTGGGACCAGCGCATCCTGAGACTGTTCGGCCTCTACAAATCTTTCGGCGCGGTAATAGTCTCTCAGGTCCCCTATGTCTTCAGCCGTGAGGGCCCTGCCGAATATGATCAGCTCGTCCATGACAGCCGGGAGCTTTACGGGATATTTCCCGGTTCCGTCCTGACCGAAGATTATGCCTCCGATACCATTGAAGGCATCTCCGGAAAAGTCCAGCGGATATGTAACCAGCGGACTGAAGTCGATGGAGATTCCGACGGTCGAATTGGATCTGTCCACGACGAAGATCACAGGCATCCAGCCGTTCAGAAAATCGTCGGGCAGACCGATGCCGTTCACGTCCATTCGGCTGCTGCCGTTGCCCAGGTTGAACTTCATGTCATAGCCCCTGTATGAAATGATGAATCCCGGGTTCCTTCCGCTGTCCCAATCCTTGTTCGAGAAGAGGGACGGATCGTCAGCATAGGCAGTGAATTTGACCCAGCATGATATGGAGAAGCTGTTCGTGCCGGGTCGGTAGTCCGTCACTATGGCTCCGTCCTCCACTCGGGCTCCCTGCCCGAAGTATCCGTCTACAAAATACAGCTTGTCCAGCTGGCTTGACGTGTAGGTGCCGATTTTGTCAGTGACGTCCCCGTCAAGTGGCATGTACATCAGCACATCGTTTTTGTTTATGTAATCAAACAGGGTCACGCCGGATCCTTCGGCAGGGGTTTGATAGCCTTCGTGGGCGTATCTGACGACCGGAGGGAGCACATATTCCACTCTTTCCGTCGCCTCGACACCGGGAAAGAGGTTTCCCGGAATTTTTGCGGAATAGGTATCAGGCTGTTTGTCCTCAAGCCCAAGGGCATATAGCGTGATGGCCGCAACGTCCCTGTTTTCGGCGTCTCCCATCTCACCGCTTATGACGGATTTTCCGGCACATGCGATCATGACAGTCATCTCGTCATCGCTGGTGCCGCCGTGGCCGCCTGTGACGGTGTGGCCGTGGTCAGCCGTCACAATGAGGAGGGTATCCTCCATCATCCCTGTTTCCACCATCTTGTCATAGATCTCGCCTATAAGGCCGTCGACGTGGGAGATCTGCGACAGATACTGTGTGCTGGTGTTGCCGTAACTGTGGCCGGCCCCATCGACAGAGTCGAACTGGACGAACATCAGCTTCGGCTGATGGGAAGAAAGGTAATCGACGATCTTGCCGGTCTCTGTGTCGTCATCACCTGTATCCATGTATATGTCCAATCCGGCTTCGATTTCCGTGTTGTTGATCACATACCAGTTATTGAAAGATGCGAGTTCGCATTCGGCATCGTTTTCCCTTACGATCCTGAAGATGCTTGGATACGGACTGTCAGAGGGGTACGGACCGCTGGATGAGTTGGTGCATGCGTGGAACTCCGGGAGGACTCCGTGAAGTATGGATCCCCAGTTCTGGCCGCTGATGGAAGGCGTCATGCACCTGGCGCTGTATGTGACCGAACCGTCTGCAAATATCCTGTCCAGGTTGGGAGTGGAAGCGTTTTGGAAGAATTTTCCCCCACCGTCCACGCCAAGGATCACGACATGCTTATATATGTACCTTTCTCCGCCGGGAGTTTCGTCCGCAGCAGTGACTGGCATAGGAGCGGTAGTGTTGAGGAGCATCAACAGCGCCATGACAGCTGAGGCAAGTATCCTAAGAGATCTTTTCATTTTCCGTTTGCCCGTCCTGTATATTTCAAGTTCACTTTCTATCCCCGATTATATCATATTTTGAAGGAAATGCAATTGCATATCCCCGGTGATTTTTCCGGGAAGGAGCAAAAAAGCGGGGAAACTGTGCCGTTTCTCCGCTTTGGAATGATATGGTATTGTGTTTATTTGGCCCTGAAGCCCTGATAGTACTCTCGCAGGTTTGCGATGTCGTCCGCTGTCAGAGCCCTGTTGTATATTATAAGCTCATCCATGACAGCCGGGAGCTTGACATTGTAGTGGCCCGTGCCGTCCTGGCCGAAGGTGATGCCCCCGACGCCGTCGAAGGAGTCGCTGGTAAGCTCCAGCGGATATGTCACAAGCGGGCGGAAGTCAAAGGAGATACCGAATGTGGCCTTGGATCTGTCCACGACGAAGATCACGGGCATCCAGCCATTCAGGAAATCAGAGGGCAAGCTTATGCCGCTAACATCCATTCGTCTGTTGCCGTTGCCCAGGTTGAACTTCATGTCATAGCCCCTGTATGAAACGATGAATCCCGGATTCAGGCCGCTATCCCAGTCCTTGGTCGAGAAGAGCGACGGGTCGTCTGCCTTGGCCGTGAATTTCACCCAGCAGGATATCGAGAAGCTCTTCGTGCCGGGATTGTAGTTCGTGGCGATGCCTCCGTCTTCCACCCGGGCTCCCTGGCCGTAGTATCCGTCTACAAAATACAGCTTGTCCAGCTGCCTTGAAGTGTATGTGCCGACTTTGTCAGTGATGTCGCCGTCAAGCGGCATGTACATCACGATGTCGTTTCTGTTTATATAATCGAACAGGGTCTCTCCGGAGTCTTCTTCAGGAGTGTCCTCGCCCTCGTATACGTACCTCTGGATCGGCGGGGTCACGTATTCCACTCTGGGAGTGGCTTCGACTTCAGGGAAGAGGTTTCCCGGGACCTTAGCGGTGTAGGTGGCGGGCTGCTTGTCCTCAAGTCCCAGGGCGTAGAGCGTGATGGCAGCGACGTCCCTGTTCTCGGCGTCTCCCATGGTGCCCTTGACGACGGTCTTTCCGGCACAGGCCAGCATGATAGTCATCTCGTCTTTGCTGGAGCCGCCGTGGCCGCCGGAGGCGGTATGGCCGTGGTCAGCCGTGACGATGAGGAGGGTATCCTCCATCATCCCGGTTTCCACCATCTTGTCATAGATCTCGCCTATCAGTCCGTCGACGTGGGTGATCTGCGACATATACTGCGTGCTGTTGTTGCCGTAACTGTGTCCCGCGCCGTCTACCGAGTCGAACTGGACGAACATCAACTTCGGCTGATGGTTTGAGAGGTAATCCACAATCTTGCTGGTCTCGGTGTCGTCGTCGCCGGTATCCATATATACGTTGAGCCCGGCTTCGATCTCCGTATTGTTTATCACGCTCCAGTTGTTGAAGGACGCGAGCTCGCATTCCTCGTCATTTTCCCTTATGATCTTGAAGATGCTGGGATACGGGCTGTCCGAGGGGTACGGGCCGCTGGATGAGTTGGTGCACCCGTGAAATTCCGGAAGGACACCGTGAAGTATGGATCCCCAGTTCTGGCCGCTGATGGAAGGCGTCATGCACTGGGCGTCATAGGTGACGGAACCGTCAGCAAATATCCTGTCCAGATTGGGAGTGGCAGTGTTCCTGAAGAAATTTCCTCCTCCGTCCACGCCCAGGATCACGACATGCTTGTATATGTATCTCCCTTCCTCTATCATCTTGATGGTGTAGATCTCGGGGAATATGCTGTACTGCAGGAGCGCGATAACGTCCCCTATGTCATATGCGCTGTCATCGTTGAAATCATCGCTCCCCGGGTAGTCCAGGGGATATAGGTCGGGGAAAAGCCGGTTCTGCAGCAGCAGAACGACGTCCTTTATGTCCACTTGACCGTCTCCTGTCAGGTCCCCCGAGACTCTCGACGTGGTCACGGCCGATGCGGCGGGCGTCGGTGAGACGACGGCACCCGAAAGAGGCATGCTCACGTTGAGAAGCATGGCGAATATCATGACGATGGCAGTCAGAACTGCCGGTGATCTTCTTTTCATCCCTTGTTCTTCCTCTATCTGTATGTGTAGTATGTGTGAATTGCAGGATCGACGGCAGAAAACGCAGAGTGCCCTCCTGCCACGGATACCATGATACCATTTACCATGATCCTTTTCAAGACTTTTGGATGTTTTATACGGGAGATGGAATAACCGGGCACATACGTTTAGTAAGAAAATGTTGAGGAAGATACGGCGTGGTGATATAGTTCTAGTCGGTATATTTTTGTATAAGCTGAGAACAGAACATGGCATCACAGAGAACACTCTGCAATGCCATGCTTCTTTTTTTACTGGATTGCTGCTATCTTTTGCAGACAACGCAGTGAAACCTGCGTATAATAGTTCAGTTCCTCGGCCGTTAGGTCTTTGTTCTTTATCTCATCCATTTTCTTAGTGTACTCTGAATATTTCTGGAGCATGGAAGCGTATTTTGTAAGCATAGAAACATCTGATGAGTTGTGGTTCTTCATAAACTCACAGTACTCGTCGATAAAGGCCTCATAGCTGTCGATGGCTTCCTTTATCTCCCCTCTGATCCCAGAAGCGCTGGCATTGTCGTTTGACTTGGTGCCGGGCTGACTGACAGTTGCCATCTTGAGATTGCTGTCATATCCTACCTCGAGCCCGTATGCTTCGGCAAGCGCTCTCAGCGGACAGTATGTTGTGCCGTTGTAGGTGAAAGTCATCACGTCATTGCCTTTTACGTCCTTAGGGTGGAATTCCTGTCCATTAACGAGGATCTTGATCGACGGATCTACATTGATCGATACGAGCTGGCCAGCTGCGAAGCAGATTGCGGCAAGCATGGCAGCCATTACGGCTATTATGAGAATTCTCCAGAATCTTTTCATTGCCTTCCTCCAAAAAAACAAAATTGTTGCAGGAACTTATGCCTGCAACAAGATTATATCAGACCCCGGAAAACAATGTTGCCACCGCAATGGTGGCAAAAACGTATAAAATTTCGTTATTCCTGGGAACAGGGACGCAGAGGGTCCATTCCGTTTTCAGTCAGGAGACTGTTTACGCTGGATATTTCGCAGATCCCGGAATTGAATGCAATGATCAGAACGGCGTCGCGGGGGATCTTCGCATACAGGGCGGGCATGCCGTAAATCTTAAGAGCCCTCTGCGCTTCAAGAAGCGTGAATTTGCCTGCGAAGCACAGCCGGAGGATCGTGTCGCGCTGCCTTGTATGCTTTTCTTCCTGTATGAGCTTGTATCCGTATCTGTCGGATATGTCCGCATTGATGAATACTTCCTGCTGCTTGAGGCCTTTCTTTTTGAGGATACGGAGCATATAACCGTAAAACGGTTTTTCGTCATCCACCATGGATGACGCATTTTTCGTCAAGTACTCAGAAATCTTATCTGGTTTCGTCTGTTTAAGCACCTTGTTGAGTGACTCGGTCGTCTTGTCGTCAATCATTGGATCTCCTCCGGGCTTAGAATTTTATATACTGATCCGCCAGTCCCCCGATTATGAAGAACACGAGAACGATCAGTAAATCGAACAGGACGATAAGGAAGATCCTCAGACCTGCCGGCTGGATTTTATTTATCCTCATATGGTCGAGAACGTCCATCCAGTTCGCTGAGAAGAACACGATCGCAAGACCGGTTAGAATCGCGGCAGTCTTTGCCACGATTGCGAGGACCGGTTTGCTCGATGGGATATGAAGAGTTACCGAGAAAACTATGATGGCGATATAGCACAGCGAAGCCAATACCATTTTCCATGGAGTCAGTGTTCTGAATCCCGGCGGGAGCCACGCGATGCGTTTTCTGCTTTTCTTTTCGAATCCGACACTGCGCCCCATGACTGCGGCGGATATCTCAAGTGCCGTTGAAAACCGTTCCTTCGGGTCCAGCTGTACGCATTTTTCAATCACTTTTCCAAGATGGCCGTCTGCAGTTTTCTGGGAAGGGAAGCAGCCTGTGAGCATGACGTTCATGAGCACACCTACCGAATAAATGTCCGTGCGTATGTCAGATGAGCCGAAACCGTACTGTTCCGGTGCCGCATATCCCTGTGTACCCAGCAGCTTCGTATCCTGGGCTTTCTGACCGCGGTACCACTTTGCTGCATCCATGTCGAGGAGGGTCACCGTACCCTCCTGAGAAACTATGATATTTGAAGGCTTAATGTCTCTGTGTATGATCGGAGGGTTCACGGAATGCAGTGCATTGAGCACGGTACAAAGCTGACATATTATCCCGGTGGTCTCCTGCTCCGTCAGGGGGCCTCTGTTGTTCAGGATCGTCTGGAGCGACTGGCCGCTGATATATTCCTCTATGACGACGATGTATTCTTCATCTTCAAACAGCTCATATATGATCGGGGTGTTGGGTATATGATGATCCTTCAGAAATCTGAACAGGCTTGAGTCAAATTCCGTGATTATCTTCTTTACGAATACCCGCTGCGTCTCAGCGTGCTGTACAAGATAGACACCATGATCCTCGTCAAGTGCAGCTATTTCTTTGTAACAGGAAAGACTAGCCATATCGTTGAGATTCATGATGCCCTCCGTGTGCGTAATAGCTTCAGAAACACGTTTCTCGCCGGGGAAATCTGTATATATTCATTTTATCAGCAACGCCCTATTCAGTCAATGATGTGTTGCTTTTCTATCTTTTGAAAACGGAATAAACTAGTGCTATCGAGAAAATGATGCCGATCACGAGGCCTGCTCTCGCTAGTCCGTGCTTGCAGCCCTTTTTATTCTGTACAAGATCCAGGATGCAGAGAATGACGCCGACAGGTGATAGGTACATAGTGAGCGAAAGGATGAATCCCATGATCCCCAAAACTGTGGAGTGGGCTTTTTCCGGCTTTTGTTGTACGATGGTCTGCTGTATCACCTGTTGTTGCACCACGGGTTGCTGTACAACGGGTTGCACTATCTGCTGCACTGCCGGTTGTACAGCCTGAGGTGTCTGCCTTGTGTAACCGGTCAAGGGGGTTGAAGGCTGTGGCTGGTCGACGGTGATCTGCGACACACGGTTCCATGAGGCGTATACATTGACAGGCTCGTTGGATTCCGGGATGTAAATATCCCTTGCATAGTTCTTGGGCCCGATCTTTATGATCAGCCTTTGATGCCCCGGAGCCAGCCTGAATGACAGATCCTGGCCGCTCATTATGGTGCTCTTCTGGTTTGTCGATTCGATCCTCAGCACCATGGGGATGACCGGGTTCACAGATGTATACTTGATATAAAGGTTTGGCTCGCCGGTCCTGTCGATCTTATGCACGACCGTGCCGGTATGGCTGATTTCCACTTTCTGGGCCAGATTCTCTATTCTTGTACCGCAGTACATGCAGAACATGTGTGTGGCTGTTTCATCCATCTCGAGAGGGGCACCGCACTGCGGGCATTCCATTTTGACCAGCATCTCTCGCAAACTCCTTTCCACAGTTCCGGAAACAGACATCCTGATTCATTTTCACATTATATCACACCCGATTTTTGCATGTTCCCACCGCAACGGGGGGAATTATTCCGTTTGACTAAATGAAAAGGAAAAACCTGCGTTGACAAAGTACAATATTATTGGTAGAATTATATTGATTAATGTAATGAAATATCGACAGAGCACATTCCGAAATCAAAATGAGCGATATATTTGTATTTACTTTCAATATACTTACAGACTGGTACGGTAACGAGAAAGCATCATATTCATTTGAGAACCGGTCCAGACTCCTTGAAAACCACTTCCTGGCATATCATCCTGACCTTGTAGGATTTCAGGAAGCGATGCCACATCAGAAAAAATGGCTTGAAGATAATCTTACCGATTTCAATGTGGTAGGTAATGGAAGGGGATCAGATTTCAGAGACGAGAGCTGTGTCATAGCGTACAGAAAGGGCAGGTTTGAACTTATCGGCCTTGATACTTTCTGGCTGTCACCTACCCCGGACGTCCCGGGATCCAGATTCCAGAAGGACCAGAGCGAATGCCCCAGGATATGTACCGTGGCTACTCTACTTGAAAAGGAAACCGGGAAACAGCTTAGACATTACAATACCCATCTTGACCATGTGGGAGCGGACGCAAAACTGCGCGGCATGTCGCTGATACTCCTTCGTATGGTGCAGGACTATAACAGGAGAGCAATGCCTGTGATCCTGACCGGCGACTTCAATTCGGAGCCGGATAGTGATGTTTACAGGTTGGTGGAAGGGTTTGATGGCTGCGGTGAACCGCTGAGAGACGTGACTCCTGAGACCGGTGATACTTTCCACGGATTTCACCCTGATGAAAAGGGAGAGAAAATCGACTATATCTTCACCAATCTTTCCTGCGACAGATCAAGATCAGTAATACTTCACGAGAACGAAGATGGCCTGTATCTTTCGGATCATTATCCGGTAGGCGCTCATCTGGAAATATAGGAAAAACGAAAACCTGCATGTGCTTCACAAGAAGGAGACGACGCATGAGAAAAACCATCAGCTTATTCATAGCGGTTATAATGCTTGTTAGCATGATCCCTGTTGCTTCATTGCCTTCAGCTGCAACTGGTTACGGTACATTTGCGTATGTAAATGCCAGCGGGATAAGTCAGGAAGAAAAGACTTGCTATATTATAGATGGCACCGAAACAGAACTTGATGAATCAGTATCATCATGGTATGCAGCTGTAGATGTTGGTGACGTCATTAAGTGGGAATACAGGATTAATGTAAGGGGAAATGTTAATCTCATTTTATGTGACTCTTCAGCTTTAATGGCCACTTGCGGAATTACAGTGCGGAATGGTA
>CACZSC010000048.1 GCA_902783755.1 uncultured Ruminococcus sp.
CGCCCACATCGAGGAGGCGGCGGTGCACGGCCTGCCGGAAGAGCAGCAGAGATGGTATGCCGTAAAGATCTTCGAACGGGACGACAAGGTCATGGAAAAACTGGACGTTCCGGAAGAGACTCTGGCACATATAGAGAACGACATAGCGGCTGCAGAAAAGGAACTTGACGACGACGCTGAGAGCATCATCGCCAACGAGAGGTATGTCTACATAGCCGAGATCATAAAGTCCAGCTATAAGAAGGAAAAGACCGTAAAGCTCACCACGTCCGACAAGATAGACAAGGTGGTGACCAACCGCTGGCTGGGCCTGCCCATATTCGCCGTCATCATGTTCGCGGTCTACTGGATCGCTATGGTGGGCGTTGGCGCCATCGCCACGGACTTCGTGAACGACAATGTGTTCGGCGACGGCTTCCACCTGTTCGGGATGGACGGCGGATACAATGAGATCGCTGAGAAATACGCCGACGCGTCAGCCATCGTAGACGGATACGACGCATACGTGGAGGAGCACGGCACCGAGCCTTCAGGCGACTTCACATACAAAGTGGAAGACGAAGAGACCTTGGAAGTCACGGAGGAGACCGCAAGTCTCGAGGACTACCGGGAGGCTCTCAAAACAATGGAAGAGATAGGCGACGAGCCGGATCCCGCCGATTACGGCACCTGGGTCCCCGGCATCCCGGCTCTCGTGGAAAAAGGCCTGGACGCCGTGAACGCGGCGGACTGGCTCAAAGGACTTATACTTGACGGTATCATCGCAGGCGTGGGAGCTGTCCTCGGATTTGTTCCGCAGATGCTGGTCCTGTTCCTCCTGCTTGCCATACTTGAAGCCTGCGGATACATGGCGCGCATCGCGTTCGTTCTTGACCGTATATTCAGGAAGTTCGGCCTTTCCGGAAAATCCTTTATTCCCATGCTGATCGGTGTGGGCTGCGGTGTCCCCGGAATCATGGCCAGCAGGACGATCGAGAACGAACGGGACCGCCGCATGACCATAATGACCACCACCTTCATCCCCTGCGGCGCGAAAGTGCCGTTCATAGCGATGATCGCGGGCGCCATATTCGGAGGGTCACCCTGGGTGTCCACTTCCGCATACTTCATCGGCATGGCCGCCATAGTGATCTCGGGCATCATGCTGAAAAAGACGAAGATGTTCGCCGGAAACCCGGCTCCCTTCGTCATGGAGCTACCTCCCTATCACTGGCCGACTCCCGGCAACGTTCTCCGTTCCATGTGGGAACGCGGGTGGTCGTTCATCAAGAAGGCCGGCACCATCATACTCCTGTCAACGATAGTTGTTTGGTTCACCAGTTACTTCGGATTCACGGAGGAAGGGTTCCGGATGCTGGCTGAGGACGAGCTCGAGATGTCCATCCTGGCCAAGATCGGTGGAGCCATAGCGTGGATCTTCGCTCCTCTCGGATGGGGCAACTGGCAGGCTGCAGTGGCATCCATAACGGGCCTTGTGGCCAAGGAGAACATCGTCGGGACCATGGGAATCCTGTACGGAGGCGGAGAACTGACCGCATGGCAGGCTCTCGCCCAGGCCTTCACCGGAGTCACAGGGTTCTCGTTCCTGGTATTCAACCTGCTCTGCGCTCCCTGCTTCGCGGCCATCGGCGCCATCAAGCGCGAGATGAACAACTGGAAATGGACACTGTTCGCCATCGGTTACCAGTGCGGGTTCGCTTACATCATCGCCCTGATGATCAATCAGTTCGGCGGCATATTCACCGGCAACCTGAACGTTGTGGGACTCATATTCGCGATCCTTGCCCTCGGCCTGATAGTATACATGCTGTTCTTCAGGAAGTATAAGGAAGCGGACAAGCTGACGAAACGGGTCTGACACCGGGAAAAGGAGGTACAAGAGATGCCTGAATGGCTTGCTGCAAACCTCGGGACCATAATCATCACTCTTGTTCTCGCGGCAGCGGTGACGCTGGTCATCGTTAAAATGGTCAGAGAAAAGAAACAGGGAAAGTCATCATGCGGCGGAAACTGCGCGAGCTGCGGCTGCAGCTGCTGCAGATACAGCCGGACCTGCGGCAGCGCAGGGAAGAACTGACGGCTTCCCGTAACTGAAATAAACAAGCTCCTTCATAGGGACGGGTGTCCTTTTGAAGGAGCTTTAGTATTCTATTCGAACGCCAGAAGGTTTCCGAGACGGACCGAGAAGCCCAGGGACTCATACATGGGGACGTCGCAGTCTGCGCATCCCACGGTCATGGACGATACCCCGCTCTTCTCACGGGCATACTTGACGAGCTGCCTCGCAATGCCCCTGTGCCTGTACTCCGGCAGGATGTAGAAGTCCTCGAACACTCCGGAGGGGGCGTAGTCGAAGGTCGAGAAGCCCACGGTCACGGAACAGCACCCGGCGAGCTTCTCTCCGTCAAGGGCTCCGAAAAAGAGTATCCGCCTGTCCCGGACAGCATCATACAGCAGGTCTCTCGAGACCTCGCCGGGCGGTTCCTCTCCGATCTCCTCCTTGTAATTCTTCTGCAGTTCCCACAACTGGTCAAATCTTGAAATGTCGATGTCAGTGCAGTGCATAACTACATGATCCTTTCGCATTATCTCTTCACGAACACGGGCATATCGTATTCGTCCGTTCCGTTCTCCGTGAAGCCGAGGGACTTCCAGAATCTCACGGAGTCTTCCTTCGTGCTGTTGATCTCATACCAGCGGGCGCCGTCTTTTTCAGTATAGCGCTCAAGGGCCCGGAAGCACATGTGCCCCGTCCCGTTGCCGCGGTACCGGGGAAAGATCCAGAAATCAAGGATGAAGCATTTTCCGTCCTCTTCAAGGTAGGTGCAGAAGGAGGCGGCTCCTATGCGTTCCCCGCCCCGGGTGAACCATACCATATGCTGACGGTCCCGTTCTCTCTCCATGTGTTCTTCAAGGATGCCGCGGTACTCGTCACCGGAGAAGTATTCAATGTCCTCGGGATCCGTTATGATCCCGTCCTCCGTGAGATACCGTATATGAAGGTCCCAGAATCCGCCGATATCAGAGAGCGGTATCTC
>CACZSC010000049.1 GCA_902783755.1 uncultured Ruminococcus sp.
CCCATATACACCGGGGATATCTCCGTAAGGGACGTCATTGCGGCCCAGCCCGCCGAAAACCGCTGGATCACCGTAAGATATGCCGCTTTGTGCGGATACCGGGCGGCAAAGGACCAAGGCGAGGCTGTGACCGCATATTTAAAGGCTTCGGCAGGGGATATCGATATCGGCCGGCGCATATACATCAAGACCCAGTCCCGGTTCAGCAGGCCCCGGACCGCCGAAGAAAGGCTGAAAAGGCTCTGCAGGATATCGGACGACATCGCGTCATGCGGGTGGAAGGCGGATCCGGTCCTTCTGGATACCGATATGAGGGTGATAGACGGTCTTCACAGGCTGGCTCTTGCGGAATATTTCGGGATCGGCAGCATAACCTGCGAGCTCGCGAAGCCGTCGGCCCTCTACGACAGCCTGTTCACCGGGAAGAACCGCATAACTCCCGCGGCGCAAACAGACGCGGGGTTGACGGAAATAGAGATAGTATTCCTGGACTCAATGAGGTCCTGCCTGGCGACGCGGGCTGAAGAAGGAAGGAAAGAACATGAGAAGCGATAAGAGCCCGGCGGTATCGGTGATACTTCCCGTCTACAACATAGGCGGCTACCTGGAGCAATGCATGGAGAGCCTTGCAGGCCAGACCTTCAGGGACATCGAGATACTGCTGATAGACGACGGTTCCACCGACGATTCGCCGCAGCGCTGCCAGAAATGGCAGGAGCGGGATGACCGGGTCAGATATATAAGAAAGGAAAACGGCGGGGTCTCGTCCGCCCGCAATCTGGGGCTCGAGCTTGCCAATGGGGAGTACATAGCCTTCGTCGATCCCGACGACTGGCTCGACGAGACGTACATCGAAAAGCTTTACGAGGCGGCGGTGAAAAGCGGCGCGGATATCGCGGAGTGCGACATCTGGAGGTATGACAACCGGAGCGGCAGGAAGATATACAGGGCGTGCTACGGCAGGATGGGAGTCCCCTATACCCTTGAAGAGCACATGAAATACGGTCCCACCGCCACTTACAAGTCCATCTCCAGAAGGTCTCTGTGGCTGGACAACGGCGTGAAGCTGCCGGACTGCGCCTTTGAATCTCCCGCGGTCTATTCGCTGATGCTTGCCCTCAGCAGAAAGACCGTCAGCGTGCGGGAGCCCCTCTATTATTACCGGAGGTTCCGCGAGAACTCCCTCATAGAGAACGGGTACGCCCATAAGGACGGGACGGCCAACAATACCCTGGGGACCGAGGCCATGGACCATCTGATCTCGGAATTCAAAAGGACCGGTCTTTACGAAAGATACAAGGACATACTGCCGGGCGTCGTCATATACAGGCTCAACGACATCCTCGCCATGCAGTTCCACAGGAAGGCCGAGGAGGATTTCCGGCAGATGACGGCAAACTACCGTTCCTTCGTTGAAAGGACCTTCCCGGGCCTGCCGGATCCGGTCTATTTCACCTGGGGCGGCTACAACCTCAACAGGATACTGACCCATATGGACATGATCCACGACCCGTTCTGCAGGTTCAACTTTTCGAGCATCCCGTCGGTCGTGTCCGGCGCTCCCATAGGCGCTTCGGTGGAGCATCCCAACCGGTACCGCCGGATAATGGTGGAAAGAGACCTGAGCGGGAGGTTCTGGAGCCTGCTTGAGCAGGAACGTCCCTCCGTCATCTTCATGGACCTCATCGATGAACGGTTCGATCTGCTGAAGACGGGCGGAAGGTATGTGACCCTCAGCGACGCCTTCGCCGGCAGCAGTCTCAGGGATATGGAGGGCACAGTCGTTCCCTTCGGAAGCCCTGAGTGCGAAAAGATCTGGAAGGACAGCTGCAGGCTCTTCGTTGAGAGAGTCAAGGCGGCGGTCCCAGGGGTCCGCTTCGTCGTTATAAGGAGCCTTCTGTGCGAAAGGGTGGGCACGCCGGGCTGCCTCACCATGCATCCCGATACCGAAGGGATAAGGCGGATCAACAGGGTGCTGGAGAGCCGCTATGATCATCTGATGTCGCTCCTTCCGGACGGGATCTTCATAGATCCGGCAAAGGACGACCTGTATTTCACCGACAGGAACTATGAGTACGGGGCTGTCCCTTCCCATCTCAACGAGATAGAGAATCAGGCGATATCGGAGAGGATAAGAGAGAGGATAGGAGGGCTGCTCAAATGATAAAGGTCTCAGTGATAATACCGGTCTACAACGTGGAAAGGTATCTTCCCGCATGCCTTGACAGCGTGCTCTCCCAGTCCCTTTCGGATATCGAGGTCATCTGCATCGACGACGCGTCCCCCGACGGATGTCCCCGGATACTGGACGACTTCGCCGCAAGGGACGGCAGGGTCAGGGTCTTTCACCTGGAGCAGAACAGGCAGCAGGGATACGGAAGGAACCTGGGGATCGATTCCTCCGGGGGAAAGTACCTCTATTTTCTCGATTCCGACGATATGATCGCCCCCGGCGCTCTGGAGGATCTTTACGATATAGCGGAAAGCGGCAGCCTCGACTGCGTCTTTTTCGATTCGAAAGTCATCTTCGAGGACGAGCATCTTGCCCTGAAGAACGCCTCGTATCCGGCCGTCCATTC
>CACZSC010000050.1 GCA_902783755.1 uncultured Ruminococcus sp.
CATCAGCAGGGCGGTGCGCAACATCGGGTTTTCCTCAAGGACAATCTTGGAATAATTGTCATCGTAAAACATCATTTTTAGCGCATCTTCATACGAGAAGTACACTCCGTGAGTGGAAAAGTGGATCAGGGAAGGGCTCTTAGGGTTGAACCGTAAACTACGGAATGCTTCTTCGCTGGCATCGTCTCCCCTGAAAACCTTGCACACTTTGCCGCCAAGCAACGCGGAAATCTCGTCCATTTCCTTGGCCGACCCTTCCAGATATGGAATATCCGAAAAGAATCCGAACGCTCTTTCGCTCGCTGGCGTGTGGTAGTCCATATCGCCGAAAAGGATGTATTCGCGGATGACGGGATGGATGCCGATGTCGGGAATGTCGGCTGTGCTCACCAATCGGATGATCGCCTGATGAAGGTTCCGCAACGGGATTCCGGTACTGTCGGTTGCCGCCTCCAACGGCAGGAAATGCCCGTCTCCGGACGGGGCGAAGAAGACGGTATCGGCCTTCCCGATATAGGGCTCCAACGGTTGCCAGAAGCACGTATACATTTCTTTGAGTTCCCACGAATCCGGCGCCTGGCCTTGAATTGTGAATTCATAGGGGGATAGCGGGATGAACGCAGGATGCTTGTCTCCTTTCTTGTAGACGAAGGCTCCGCTTTCCGTGAACTCCACAGCGACGGATTTTTTGGTCAATCTTTTCTGTGAGCGCTTCCAGTCCGGGGAAAAAGCGGTGGAGGCCTTCAATCCTTTTTGGCGGAGTCTTTCGGTAATCTGTTTTTCGAGGGAGGCCGAATGATTCCGGTCGTAATGGGCCAGGTCGGCTCGTGATTCAAGAAATGCCGTGTAAAGGGAATCCGTGACTGGGTCGCCGGCAATCCGGACCTGTTTCCGGAAACTCTGGACCGTTTCCCGGCTGAACCCCTTGGAAAGCATAACTGCGTTGAGCAGCGTCCCCAGCGCTTCGGGCTGCTTCTCCGCGGCAATTTCGGCATACAGTGGTGCGTCAACGATGCCTTCGTTGGAAGTTCGCCAGAAGGACCGCAGGTCGTCCTGGCTCAACCGCATGGCTTCCGATGAAAGATAGGACAGTTTATAAGGGATATAATCCAGATAGGCTTTCAGCGCGTGTTCTTTTTTTCCGGCGTTCAAGGCGGATTTGGCGACTCCGTAAGCGACGCTGATGCTTTCCGGAAAAACCTCTCCCCGGAAAGCCCGCCAGAGGGGTAATGCTTTTTCATAAAGTTGCAGGGCCTCCGGGTACTTCCCGGCCAATTCCAGGGTATAGGCCTCCGTCGTCAATTGCAGGATCTGCTGATACTCATCTTTTGCGAAATGCCGTTCCAGCACGGAATGGCAGCTTCTGAGAAATGATGCCGCATCCGCGAGGTTATGTTCCAGCACGGAAGCTCTTTGCAGGATGCGGTAGGCAAGAAGGGAATCCAGCGGGCCCCGGGTCTTATACAAGGCAAGGAAAGCATTGGAGATGGCATCGGATGAACGGCCCTGTTGAAGCTGAAGTGCTCCGAGGTTCAAGCGGATGGCGGCCTCTTCCCGCCGGTCCTTCGCCATATCCAGCGCCGTGGTAAAGTCTTCTTCGGCCTCTTTCATCCGTCCGATGCTCTGCAGCAGGCTGCCCCGGGTATTGTAATTGACGGAGCCGCACTCTTTTTCGGCCCTGTCAAGGTATTCCAGCGCATCCCAATAACTTCCCAGTGCATAGTGGGCCGATGCAAGATTGTGGAATACCGCGCCCCGATGAAGGCTGTCATCGGGCGGCAGGGATGCCAGGGAAGCCTGATAAAGTTTCAGGGCCGCGGCCGGATGGCCTTCGTCCATCAGACGGGAACCGGCCGCATTCAGCCTTTCCCAGGCTTGGGAATGGGCGTTGGGCGTGGACAGTGCCAGAAAGACAAGTAGCCAGAACACTTTTCGCATAGCACAAATATACTGATTTTTTGTCCATTGAAGTGAAAATCATTATTTTTGTCTTTGGTATGCGTTCCTGGGTTTTCATTCTGGTACTCTGTCTTCTCCCTGTTTTTCTCTGCCGCGGGCAGGAGATTCCGGGAAATCCCAGTTTGCTGGAAATCAGCGAATATCTGGCCCTTCATCCGGACGGACCCCTGGCCGACGCCTATTCCGACCAACTGGCCCTGCGGCGTGCCCAGGCCCTGGGGGCCGCCTCCACCGAGGCCGATTATCAGTTGGCCCTCTCCACTGCCAGAAGCGAGCCGGTGAGACTGCAGATTCGTCAGATCTGGGACGGCATTCAGGAAAAGAAGCAGGCGAGTTTCCAAAGGGTGCGGAATTTGACGTCCTCGCACGTATCTATGTATTTCGGAGCAGTTTTTACAAGTGTCAACGCGCTGCTATGGGGATTTGAATACCGTTGGGGACACGACAGCCGCCCTTGGCATTACAACGTGGGGGCCGTTATGGAAGGTGGCGGCCTTTTTGGCGGTCCGGAAAATGATGTTGATATCTGTATCGAGCCCTTCGCTGGAATCTCTTATCGGCTCCCATCTATTCACTCCTTTGTCAAAAGTGAGCTTTACTTTGACTTTAGTATTAAGGGTGGGCATTTCCGGAGAGCCTTTACCCCGGAACTTTCTTTGGAATACGGCTATACCCCTTTTCAATATGTTTCTATTGCCTTATTTGTTAGGGCTACGCCGTTTCCCTTTTTCCACCAGAAGGAGTATTACGAAAACAGCAAGGTGGAGTATTCTGTGTTGAAACCGCATCTGGATGAACGTATCCGTGTAGGCATCAAGGTTTATATGAATATTATTATAGATTGAGACGCTTTGGAACGGTAATACTACTTCTGTTGCTCTGTGCTTGCAGCCGTTTCGATCCGGACAGGGACTCGAATCTGGCCGATTTGCACGTGAGCGTTCAGGCGACGGCCGCGACGGCCGATTTCCCCGAGAGTGAACTGGGTGGGGCCTTGCTGAAGCTATACATCCTGGTTTACCGGGCCGATACGCTGGTAGTGGGGAAAACGGTGGTCGGCCTGCCTCAGGAGTCCTATTCCTTCGTTTTTCCGCGCCGGAACAAGACGCGCCCCTATGTGCTGCAGGCCTATGGCAGCTTCATTACGGGAGAAGACACGCAACATACGGATGTGTGGTCCATCCTTCCGCGGAAGCGCCTTCGCAGACTCAGGGCCGAACGGCTGCCTCATTCCTTCGGTGCCAGGGACTGGTTGGGGATGGATGAAACCCGCCTGGACGGGATTGACAGAACCGAGACCTACCGCTTGACGCTCCGTCCCCTTGGGAAGCCTTGCCGTTTGCAGTTTGAAGGATGGCGGGAAACAGACAGTTATTCCGTTACCCTGGAAGACAAAACCGTCATCAAACTGGGAGACGAGGGAGAGGACGATTATGTGGAAGTGCTGAACCCCGTTCTGCCTGGGGGCAATCCTGCCTGGCTTTGTCTTTTCGGCGATCCTTCCCAGACGGAGATTACCGTCACCAGGGAAAGGGCGGGTGTAACGAATACGCTGACGGTGAAGCCTGTCCCCGAAGGCAATCAATGGCAGGCCACTTTTGATTTTGACAATAATGATTAAGAGGTTATCCATATTGTCCGGACTGCTTCTGCTGGTTTCCTGTTTGTCGTCTTCGGAATGGATGTATCGCTATGCGTCAGCCCCCAATCGGGAGAATGCCCAGTTTGATCTGTATGATTTGTATCAGGATGAACAGGGGCAGAAGGGAATAGTGGTATTCAACGATGTGGATCCATCCACTTGGGAGGGCTCCGTGTTTATTATGTCTTTGGATGAGGGTGAAGACACCTGGGGTCCGCAGGACAAGGAAGTCTATCCTATAACATACTCCGGCTTGGAATCTTTGGTCTGGTACCCTGGTTATACGTTGGATATCAATCAGATGGTTCATTATCTGGGAAGAGACACCTATCCGGCTTTCAAGTGGTGCCTGGACAAGAACCCCGAAGGCGAGCCCATTCACGGAGGCAGCTGGATCCTTCCGGGCATTTATGAATGGTATAATGCTTTAAAAGACTTGGATCTGGACAGACTTAATTCTGCCTTTGTTTCCCACGGGGGAGTGCCGCTTTCCGGCGGAAACGGGTATTATTGGACGGCTTCCGAGGATCAGGAAGGGGCCCTTTCCTTTGGCGGCGGTAATCCGGATAATGAATTGAATCTGGATTATGACCCCAGAGAGCGTGCCGTGATGATATCGAGTGAATTGAGGTGCGCAAACAACAAAATCTATTGGAGCAAGAGCCTCCGTTACCGGATCCGGGCCGTCAAATACATCTATTGCTACGAGCCTTATTCAAAGGATAAATAGGCGTCCAGCAGGATGAAGGCATCCCAGTCGTGCGTGCTGAACTGTCCGCGGGTTTCCCGTTCCCTCAATTGTCTTACGGCCGCATAGAAGGCGTCGTGCAGGGACAGTCCAAGCAGATAGCGGTTCTCATACAAGGTCTTCATCAGAAAGGCGGAAGAAGTGTCCGATACACGTCGGAGCGTCATAACGATGGACTGAACGCCGGCCTTTTTGAAGGCTCTCTGCAAACCGAAAACGCCGTCGGCGCCGTGCTCTCCCAGACCGGTCTTGCAGGCCGATAAAACCACCAGTTCCACATCCCTCAGGTCCATCATCGAGATTTCCTTTGCCGTAAGGACGCCGTCCTCATAAGGGCCGAAGGAACCTCTCAGTGATTGATTGGCCCCGGCCAGGTATAATCCGGTACGGAGCAGGGGATCCTGGGGCAGTTTTTCAAGATCCCGCCCAAAGAGGCCGGCGAAATAGGGATATCGGTCCAACTCGCTGGCGCGGACATAAAAACCGTGGGTGGCCAGATGCAGGTTGTTTTCTTCCGGTGAGAGTTCCTTGAAATAATCCTCGGACGCATAGGCGCCGGTTTGCACGTTGACGGGAACGCCGGCAAAGCGGAGAATACTGTCAATGGCCTGTATCTCGGCCAGGGACTCGGGGAGGGGCTTCAGGCCTTCGTAGCTGTCATCGACCGGGGGGAGGCCCGAAACGGAGAGATCCAGGTTCCTCGTCGCCTTCAGTTTCAGGGAATCGAGCATCCGCTGTCGCTGCCGCTGCCGGACATCAAACAGGACGCCCCCGTAGAGTCCTGCGGCGTCTTTCCCACCCTTGCTTTCTCTGGGGAGAATCTCTCGTGTTGTGGAAAGGCGGTACATAGGGAAGATTTCGGCTATAATCCCCTTGTCCTTGAAGGGGAAGTATTCGATGCCCATATTGTTCAGCTCCCGGTCCGCCGAAAAGAAGACCCGCCCTTTTTCGGTGGTGGGGAAATATTGCAGAAGGTTGAAGGGCCACTCTCCGTGGAATAACATGCCACATCCTTCATATTTGGCTTCTTTCCAATCTTTTTTCAATAGGGCTGCGACGTATCCGCCCTCCTTGGTCGCGAAGAACTCGATGACCAGGTCATCCTCGTTGAGGACGGCCTGGATATCCTGCTGATTTGCAAGGTGTTGGGGCGAGGAGAATTCAATACCCAGGGACGTAAGATGATTCACCAGGCGCTGGTCCATCGCTTCCAGCGTGTCTGGGGGCGCGCCGGAAACGGTGGCCTGGTTCAAAGCCGCGAGCATTTCCTGTGCCAGGGAATCTCCCCGGGAAAGCACCATCTCGTTGAAATCCTTCGAGGCTTTGAGCAAGATGCCCTTCGACAGGAGAAGGTAATCGAAGCGGGGGGTGTCCGAGCCTTCCAGATCCTTTCGGTTCTTGCGCCAGAAGCGGTCCCTGGCGGCCTCGGACATCTGGTTGAAGGCCTGGACCACCATAGGCCTGGCCAGGTAAAAGGCTTCTTTTGAGTATTTTTCGGCTTTCAGAAACTTCATCCCATCGTCTGCAATGTTTCCGGCCAGCAAAAGGGCCCGATAGAGGTTTCTTGTGTTGTTGGCTTGTTTTTTCTCCTCGTCAATCAGTTTGTCTGCCAGTTTCAGCGCCTTTTTAAATTGGTTTTCCTTTTGCAGGAGGGTGGCCCGGATGGTGGTGGCATCTCTC
>CACZSC010000051.1 GCA_902783755.1 uncultured Ruminococcus sp.
GTGCATCCTATCCTGTGTATGTAATTGTATCTGATGACGTTGCACGCGTGGTCGCGGTTGTCGCAGCTGATCGCCCCGATGTCGTCGGACGCCGTCAGCACGTCGTGCACGTCGTTGAATTCGACAGTCATGTACGCCCCGTCCCAGTATATGGCCCTGGTCTTCGAGTCGTATATCTCGTTGTGGGACACGGTGATCCCCGCACCGTCAAGGTTAACGCCCATGGTGTAGGGCCAGTTGTTTATCCCGAATCTGTAGATCCTGTTGTTGTATACGGCCGAACCGCCCTTCACGAGGTTTATGAGGTCACCGGAATCAATGTCTATAGCGGTCTGCGCCACATCGTGTATCTCACAGCCGGTGACGGTGATCCCGTCCCCCTTGCATTTCAGGGCGTAGTCTCCCCTTACAGTCGAGATCTCGCAGCCTTCCACCGTGATGCCGTTGCCCCGTGCGGTGATGCCGGACTCCGCGGACGCGTCGAACCTTATGTTCCTCAGGGTGACGCAGTCTGCCTGTATGTCCATCAGGCCCTCCGAGACCGGCAGGGTGAATGAGGACGTTTCAAAGTCATCGCCTGGCAGATAGTACAGGACCGCGTCCCCGGATATGTAGTATTCACCGGGCGTGTCCAGTTCCTCCGGAACGTTGTACCAGTAGAATATGCCCCCCGGCACCGGATTATACCCGCCGGTGTACGGCAGGACCATGAGGGTGCCGTCCGGATCGAATCCCAGGACATAGGTATTGTCCGTGCACCACAGCTGGTTCATGCGTGCGGCGACGAATACGGTGTCGCTCATGGACCAGGAGCGTACGTGCTCCTCCAGTTCCGAGTCGTACCTTATAACATACTTTTTCGCCTCGTGCTCGGGATCGCTGCCGTCGTCGGTAACCGTGGTCACATCTCCGTACTGATCCAGCATCCAGCCCTCGGGGATGAAGGACCAGTCCCCGTCCGGATATCTGCAGAGGGTCTGCAGCGAACCGTTCTTCGAGAGCATGACCGCCTTCAGGAGATAGTTCCGCGAGCTCTTCATCGAGGCTATCTTCTCGGGCGTATATCCGAATTGTTTCAGATCGATCATCACGATACTGTCCCGGACTTCATCCGGGAACAGCTCCGCCGTCTCCCCTGAGGCCGGCGTGAAATCTCCGCTTTCAAGATATACTCCGCCGCATATGAGGGAATCTCCGGAGCCCTCTATCGTAAGGGGGCATGCCGCGCTGCTGTCCCCGTCGTCAACGGCTATCGGCTCCGTTATCCTGTACACCCCGTCTGACAGACGGACCGTCACTCCGGCGAACCCTTCGCGGGATGTTTCCCGGAGCTTTGCGAGGGCTCCCTGCAATGTGGCGAACGGGGCTTCAAGGGTCCCGTTTCCCGAGGTGTCGCTGCCGTTCTCCGACACGTGCACGACAAGGATGTCCCCCTCCCGCTCACCTGCGGCCGGGGCCTGCGCTTCTTCATCCTCCCCGCCGTTCCTGTATTTCTCGGAAAACAGCCAGTAGTAATAGATCGCCTTGCGTATGCCGTCTCCCGTGGGAGCCGCGCTGCCTGCCGAAAGGGCAAAGCCCCATATCATCAGTATGACGAGGGCCAGGCAGATCACTGTCTTGTTCGTTCTTCCCATGCTGAAAATCCCCTTCTTGCGGAAAAAAGTCCGCAGGCACGATGCCCCGGCGGACCTTTTTGTTCCGTATTGTATCAGTCCACGTGAACGCTGTAGTTCGGCGCTTCCTTCGTTATGTTTATGTCGTGAGGATGGGATTCCCTCAGACCGTTTCCGGACATCTTCACGAATCTTCCTCTTTCCTTCAGCTCCTCTATGGTGCCGGTCCCGCAGTATCCCATGCCGGCTCTCAGGCCGCCCATGAGCTGGAACACGGTGTCGGCGAGAGGTCCCTTGTAGGGGACTCTTCCTTCGACTCCCTCGGGGACCAGCTTCCTTGCGTTCTCCTGGAAGTACCTGTCCTTGGAGCCCTTTTCCATGGCCGCCATGGATCCCATCCCGCGGTATACCTTGAACCTTCTGCCCTGGTAGATCTCGGATTCACCGGGAGACTCCTCGCAGCCCGCCAGCAGCGATCCCACCATGATGGAGTCGGCTCCCGCGGCGATGGCCTTCGGCAGGTCGCCGCTGTATTTGATGCCGCCGTCGGCGATGACGGGGATGTCCGCGTCCTTCGCCACGGAATATGCATTCATGATAGCCGTGATCTGGGGCACGCCGATGCCCGCCACCACACGGGTGGTGCATATGGAACCGGGGCCGATACCGACCTTGATGGCGTCCGCTCCGGCGGAGATCAGGTCCGCTGCGGCCTCGGCCGTGGCTATGTTGCCGGCGATTAGCTGGCAGTCCGGATACGTGGACTTGATCAGATCGATGCATTTCAGGATATTCTGGGAGTGTCCGTGGGCCGAATCCAGCACCAGCACGTCCGCGCCCGCTTCAAGAAGAGCTCCCGCCCTTTCCACCACGTCCTTCGTGACTCCGATGGCGGCACCGCACAGCAGCCTGCCCTTCTCGTCCTTGGCTCCGTTGGGATATCTGTCGGCCTTTTCGATGTCCTTTATGGTGATGAGGCCCTTCAGCTTGTATTTCTCGTCCACGATGGGGAGCTTCTCGATCTTGTGGTGTCTGAGGATCTCCCTGGCCTGCTCCAGAGTGGTGCCCACGGGGACCGTCACCAGGTTCTCCGAGGTCATGACGTCCCTGATCGGGACATTGAAGTCGGACATGAACCTCAGGTCGCGGTTGGTGATGATGCCCACCAGTTTCCCGTCGTTGTCGCAGATCGGCACTCCGGAGATCTTGTACTTGCCCATGAGGGCGTCGGCTTCGTAGACATAGTTGTCGGGGTGCAGGAAGAAGGGATTGGTTATGACCCCGTTCTCACTTCTCTTCACACGCTCCACCTGGTCGCGCTGCTGCTCCGTGGTCATGTTCTTGTGGATGATCCCGATGCCGCCCTCTCTCGCCATGGCTATGGCAAGTCCGGCCTCGGTGACCGTGTCCATGGCCGCGCTTATCAGGGGTATGTTCAGGGTTATCCTGTTCGTCAGCTTCGTTTTCAGCGATACCGTGTTCGGCAGCACCTCGCTCTTCGCCGGTATCAGCAGCACGTCGTCGAAGGTCAGGCCTTCGTATTCGATCTTCATGGCAGCAACATCATTGACCATTGATACACCGTACCTTTCAATATTTGTAGTCCCATAAGCTTATTAAGGAAATTATATAGGACGGGGCCCGAAAAGTCAATGCGGACAGACCACAAAAAGGCCCTGAAATTTGCCGAAAATCAGGGCTTCACGGAGCTCCGGAGCCGTCATTAAACCGAAAATGCATCACTTTGCGTTCCGTGGCCCGGGAAAACCGAAAAAATCTTGATTTTGACAAGTGGGTAATATATAATGGAGAGGTGGGAAGAGGGGCCGTGAAAGCCGCTCTTCCGTAAAACTGACAATATATTATCAGGAGGACATAAAAATGTCATTGCCAATTGGTGTTCAGGTTTATTCCATCCGCGACGAGGCCGAGGCCGATATCGTCGATACCTTCCGCAAAGTGAAGGAAATGGGTTATGACGGAGTGGAGCTCGCAGGCCTCTACGGGCACTCACCGGAATACGTGAAGGGCGTCTGCGATGCTCTCGGTCTGGTTCCGATCTCCGCGCACGTGCCGATCCTCGACATGCTCAACGAACCCGACAAGACTTTCGAGACCTACCGCACCCTCGGATGCAAATACATAGTTGTTCCCTACGTGACCGAAGAGCGCAGACCGGGCGGAGACCACTTCTTCGCCATGATCGACGAGATCAACGAGCTGGGCAAGAAGGCCCGCGAGTACGGCCTCATCCTCCTTTACCACAACCATGACTTCGAGTTCAGAAAAGTGGACGGAGAGTACGGCATAGACATCCTGTACAGCAGGATCCCCAAGGAAAACCTCCAGACCGAGCTCGACACATGCTGGGTCAACGTAGGCGGCGAAGATCCCGCCGACTTCATCCTCAAGTACTCCGGCAGAGCTCCCGTCGTACACCTCAAGGACTTTCACATGAGCGGCAAGCTCCCGCAGCATCTGTACGCCCTCATCGGCATGGATGACGAAAAGAAGGACGACGAGCCCTCCACCTTCGAATTCCGTCCCTGCGGCCACGGCATGCAGGATATGCCCCGCATCATCGACGCTTCCGTCAAGGCAGGCGCGGAGTGGGTCATAGTCGAGCAGGACGAGCCCTCCATGGGTCTTTCAAGACTTGATTCCGTGAAGGCAAGCATCGAATACCTGAAATCCTTCGAGTGGTAAGCTGAACCTGATGGCAGGACTGCCCGTTCAAACGGGCCGGTCCTGTCATACTTGTATATGAAGAGGTAATAACAGACATGGACAGAAAATACAGGATAGGGATCATCGGATGCGGCGGCATCTCCTACGCCCACATACAGAACTATCTGAAGCAGCCGGACGTTGAGATAGTGGCTGCGGCCGACATCGTGCCGGGAAGAGCCGAAAAAAGGATCGAAGGCTTCGGACTCGAGGGAGTCCGGTTCTATCCCTCCCACAGGGAACTCATCGACGACGGAAAAGACCTTGACGGAGTAAGCGTATGCACATACAACAGCCAGCACGCCGACTGCGCTGTGTATGCCCTCGAGCATGATATACCGGTGCTCCTTGAAAAGCCCTTCGCAGACACCCTCGCGGAAGCGAAGCGGATCATGGAAGCCGAGGAAAAGAGCCGGGCATTCGTGACTCTGGGATTCCAGCCCAGGTTCGACGCCAACATGCAGCTGGTGAAGAAGATCTGCGAATCCGGCACTCTCGGAAAGATCTACTACATACAGACCGGAGGCGGACGCAGGAGAGGGATCCCCGGGAACGAATCATTCTTCAGAAAGGACACGGCCGGGATAGGAGCCATGGGCGACATAGGCTGCTACTCCCTCGACATGGTCCTCAACGCTATCGGATATCCGAAGCCCGTGACGGTCTCCGGCTACACTTCCGACTATTTCGGAAAGAATCCGCAGTACAATCCCCTCGGGAAGGAAGGCGCGGAAAAGTTTGGGGTCGACGACTTCGCAGCCGGCTTCATTAGGCTGGAAGGAGATATAGTCCTGGACTTCAGGATCTCCTGGGCGATGCATCTAAACACCCCGGGCGACACAGTCATACTCGGCACCGAGGGAGCCCTCAGGATCCCGTCCACTGACTGCTGGAACGGATCCGTAGGGCCTCTCACCATCTACCGGGACGAGCTGGGCCAGAGGGTCCAGACCGTCATCCCGAAGATAGACACAGGCGAGGAGTGGCACAAGCTGTTTGAAATGAAGATACGCTCCTTCCTCGACGCCATAGAGACCGGGGGGCCGGCCCCGGTGCCCACATCCCAGATCTTCTACAACCAGGCCATCATCGACGGCATATACAGATCCGCGGAACTGGGACGCGAGATAACCTTCGAGGAACTCATCTCCGGAAAGTATTAAGGAACAAAACATACATAAAAAAGGAGTAACAGCATGAAAAAACTTTCGGTCATACTTATCATCGCCGCGCTGGTCTCACTGCTGGCAGTCGCGGTGTCCGCGGCTCCCTCGGAACCCGTGATCACCCTGCAGCCCCAGAACTACGTGGTCCCGGAAGGCGGAGATGTCCGCTACACCGTGAGAGTATACAGCGAATCCCCCATCACCGCCGTCACATGGTACCTTATATACAACGGACAGACGTACAATATAAGCGAATATGAAGGCACCCCCGAATGGGAGCAGTACGCCGGCAATTACTGGGGCGGCTTCCATCAAAATGACTCTTCGGAATATGAATACTTCTTCTCAGGGATAAGGTCGGGGCTCGACGGAGCGATGATCTACTGTGTGCTGGAGGACGGGCACTATTCCGTGACGAGCGAAGCGGCTCTCATACAGGTATCCGGCACCGCCGAACCTCCGGTGATCACCGGCATCGTCACATCAATGGAAGTTTACGTCGGAGAACCGCTACAGCTGTACTGCGCCGCAAATTCGCCCTACGGATATGATCTCGAATACATATGGTACGAGACACCCAACGGTGACCTTCCTCTCATCAAGGCCATCCTGACCGATGACGCGATGACCGACACCCTGACCGTGGACACCACCCTGGCAGGCGTAAGCTACTATATATGCCGCGTAAGCGATTCCAACGGCGGCATGGTATATTCCAGCGCCGTGAAGGTCCTTGTCATTGAAAAGGAACCTGACGGGGAACCTCCGAGGATCACCACTGAAGTGCTGCCTGACGCCACGGTAGGCGAATACTACGGTTTCGGCCTCAAGTACACCGGTGAGGATGTATCCTTCACTCTCTATTTGAATCCGGGCGAGCCGAATGAACTCGCCATGTCGGGCATCACCGTACTTGATACAGGTTTCCTCATGGGCATTCCCGAGAATCCGGGAACGTACACTTTCGCCGTGTGCGCATCGAACGCGTTCGGCGAGGGATACGCCGTTCTGAAGCTTACGGTCAACGAGCCCGTAAAGGACGAAGACCTTGAAGGCGTCTCCCCGTGGGCAAAAGACGAGGTGAAGGCGGCCATCTCAGCGGGACTCGTCCCAGAAGAGCTCCGCAAGAACTACACCTCCCCTGTCAAGAGAGGAGAGGTGGCAAAACTCTTCATGAACCTTCTCGAGAAGGCGTCCGGCAAGACAGTTTCCACCATCCTGATGGAAAAGGGCATCTTCACGGATGTGGATGACAAGCCCTTCACCGACACGGACGATACCGATGTCATCTGCGCCAATGCCCTGGGGATCATAAAGGGCACGGGGGACAACAAATTCTCCCCTGACGGGCTGCTCAAGAGAGCCCACATCACGGCGATCATAAACAGGATAGCCGGAGTCATGGGCCATGACACCACCGGATACGGTCACAACTTCACCGACATCACGGCCAATTACGCATGGGTCGATTCCGAGCTCGGCTGGTCCGTAGCCAACGGGATCATCAAGGGCGTGGGCGGAAACAAGTTCAATCCCGGCGGAGACCTTACGCTCGAGCAGACCATACTGATAGTCTACAGGGCGTATAACGTGCTCAAATAACCTGAAAACAATCTGACGAGAGGAAGCTGCGGCAGTGCTGCGGCTTCCTTTTGTTTACTACGGACAAATGAGAGGATTAAACCATGACCTTACTAGAAAGATTTCTCAGATACGTCAGGGTCCCGACCTCCAGCGACGACAAGTCGGAGACCGTCCCAACCACGGAGAAACAGTTCGTCCTGGCGGACATGCTGGTCGGGGATATGAAGGAGATCGGCATAGAAGACGCGCACCGCAACAGCATGTGCTACATCTACGGGCATGTTCCCGCGACGCCGGGATACGAAAGCAAAACGAAGATAGGCTTCATCTCCCATATCGACACATCCCCGGACTTCTCTGATTATCCCGTAAATCCGGTGATACACGAGAACTATGACGGTAGCGACATCGTCCTCTCGGATTCCGGAAGGACCATCGGAACCGAGCAGTTTCCTCACCTGAAAGGCATGAAGGGACGGACCCTCATCACCACAGACGGCCATACCCTTCTCGGGGCGGACGACAAGTCCGGTGTTGCCGAGATCCTTTGCGCCGTGGAGCGGATCATAAAGAGCGGGAAACCCCACGGAAGGATATCGATCGCATTCACACCGGATGAGGAAGTCGGCACTTCTGCAGACAACTTCGACCTTGAGGAATTTGACGCGGAACTGGCATATACCGTGGACGGCGGACCCGAAGGGGAGGTCGTGTACGAGAACTTCAACGCCTGCTCTGCTGTATTCGACATAAAGGGATTCAACATACATCCGGGCTCAGCGAAGGACAAGATGATAAACGCGTGCCTTGTCGCCATGGAGATAAACTCCATGCTCCCGGCGGGCGAGACCCCGCGGGATACGGAGGGCTACGAAGGCTTCTTCCATCTCTGCGAGATGAGCGGAGACTGTGAAAAGGCTGTCCTCAGATATATAGTCCGCGACCACAGGGCCGGGAATTTCCAGGCAAGGCAGGACACCCTGATCCATATCGAAAAGCTCATCAATGAGAAATACGGGCCGGGCACTGCGAAACTCACGATAAAGCAATCGTACAGGAACATGGAAGAGATGATCAGGCCCGCGTTCCGGGTCGTCGAGACAGCGAACCGTGCCATCGAGGGCGCCGGGCTCGTTCCGTCCCATGAGCCCATAAGAGGAGGGACTGACGGAGCGAGACTGTCGTTCATGGGGCTTCCCACTCCGAATCTCGGGACCGGAGGGTTCGCATTCCACGGGCCGTACGAGCATATATCCCTCGAGGGCATGGAAAAGTCTGCCGAGATAATCGGAAGGATAATAGAGTTATTTGCAGAATAA
>CACZSC010000052.1 GCA_902783755.1 uncultured Ruminococcus sp.
CCGAAGAATACCAGGCGGAAGTTCCTGTTGCGGAATACGTTTTCCATTTTCTCAATCCTGCCGTCCATTATCTGTAAGCTCCTTCCATTTCTCTGACATATCCTGTTCATTGAGTCTGCCGATCATTTCGGCAACACTTTTCACGGCAGACGCTCCGAAGACGTCCAGTACAGCGCCCCTGTCCGTATAGTCGGCGAACCGTAATGTCTTCAGAGTGAAGTCAGGCGTTGAATCGAACCGTACTGCCATTTCCGCCGCCTCCTTCAGGGCCGCGTCAGCCTCTCCGGCTTTACCCGCTTTTTTCAGCGCGAATGCGCGCATGGAGAGCGCCATGGTCATCGCCTTGTCGAGAAAATCAGGCCTGTCCTCCGTCTTGAGTCCAGTGTAGAGTCCTGCGACCCACTCCGTTATGTCAAGCGCCGACTTCCAGTCCCCGCGGGAAAGGAAAACGAAGAAATATCCGAGAGCCGCGTTGAAAAGCGACAGGATGCCTTCCTGCATCGCTTCAGACAGATAGGGGACCGCTTCGTCGTATCTGCCCATGTACACAGACATGATCGCGCCGATACTGCTGCTGAAAGCGCCTCCTGCGTTGTTCTTCTCCATCAGTTCCAGGGCCTTTTCCTTCTTCCCCAGCAGAAACCATGCCGTGGCCATCCCTCCGCTGATCAAAGACTCGTTTATGCGCGGATCGCTGCTCTGGGGCAGCAGCACTCTGGCCTGTTCCATGAGTTCCAGGGAGCGTCTCAGCTGATCAGGATCCCTGTTACCGGTTCCGAATGCGAGGTACACCTGGGCGCAGCCGTAGACCATCTCGAATGAGTGGGGATACCTTGTAAGGGCTTTTTCCGCTTCACCGAGCGCAGCCGGATCGAGGGTCCGGCAGTATTTATCAAGACGCTCAAGAATGGGTTGTATGCTGTTATCCTTCATCCTGTACCCGAGCAGCACGTCCACTGAGACATCAAAGAAATCCGCCAGCTCGACTATGAGGCTCAGTTCCGGCTGTGACAGTCCGGACTCCCATTTGTATACCGCCCCTACGGTAACCCCGAGAGCTTCCGCAAGCTTCTCCTGGGTGAGCTTCCTCTGTTTGCGGAACATCCGTATGTTTTCGGAAAGAGTCAGTTTCATCTGCGCGACCTCCGTTTTCTTTTTTCGTCTGTATTATACTCCGTCATAAGCGGGAATGGAAGACACTTTCAATACTATTTTGACAAAACTTTTTATACTATCAGTATGGTTTTATGCCAAATAAGAGAGGCATGACCCGAAGATCACGCCTCCCGTGGAAATATTCAAGATTGTTTTCCTTATTCCTCTATCTGCTTGCGCAGCATCTCCTCTTTCTGCACCTGGAGCTCGTCGATGCGCTTCTTGCTCAGCGGATACACGAACCTCAGGATGATGAACACCAGCAGGAACAGTACGGCCGGGATCATGACAGAGTAGTTGTACATGGTCTTGAGAGCCGCGTCTGAAAGTCCTTCGGTCTTAAGTTCGCTTCCGTTGTATCCGATCCGGAGCAGCGGAACGTTGATGAGGATTGTGGCCACGGTCTGGCCCAGTTTGCGCATGAAGGAATAGAACGCGTAGCTCGTTGCCTCGTCGTTGATTCCGTATGTCACCTTGTTGTAGTCTATCGCGTCATTGGCGAGGACCCAGATGAGCAGGAAGATGAACGCGGTGCCGATTCCGCTCATGAGGCAGGCGATCAGATACAGCCATACGTTGGTGATACCGAACAGCGAGAGCACGAACAGCACGATGTAGAAGGCAGCTGCCACGAGAACGCCGTATGAACACACTTCACGTCTTCCGAACTTGTTGCCCATTTTCGTGGCAAACAGCATTATGACCGCCACGGGCAGATACTGGAACACCGTGGGGAGCATGGTCAGTCCGGGGGCGTTGAAGTAGTGGTGGAAGAGGTATGTATTGTAGCCCTGGCCGAACATCTGGGCTGCCAGAAACAGCATGCTGGCGATGCTGACAGCCATGAAGGGCCTGCTCTTCAGAAGAGTCTTGATGATCTTCTTGGTCTGTCCCTTCTCCTTCGGAGCCGGACGGGAATCCACCCTTTCCTTGCTCATGCCGTAGCAGAGCATGTAGAACACTATGCTGAGAGCCGCGATTACGCATACGCCGATGAACACGCGGGTGGCGTCCATCTGTTTCGTGCCGTTGGCCAGCTTGATGTAGCACATGGAGGCCAGAAGCATGGCAGGCATCGCACCGATGGTGGAACCGATGGAACGGAACACGGAAAGAGACGATCTTTCCTTGTCATCCGAAGTGATTACCTGTGCCAGTGAGCCGTAGGGGATGTTGATGCACGTGTACAGCATCCCGAAGAGGATGTATGTCACATAAATCCATACAAGCTTTCCTCCGTCGGCCATGCCCTGGACATTGACGAACATCAGTATCGCCGCGACTGCCACCGGGATTGCGAATATCTTTATCCAGTGGCGGTATCTTCCGTCGCTGTGAGGTTTAGCGCGGTCGATGAGGCGTCCCCAGATCGGGTCGTTGATGGCGTCCCAGATCCTGGCGACTATGGTCATGATCATGACGCTCAGAACGCTGATCTCAAGAACGTCCGTATAGAACTTGTTCAGCACGCTCTGGGTCAGACCGAAGACAAGACACGAGGCCAGGTCGCCGAACGCGTAGCCGATCTTGTCCTTCATCTTGATTCCGCTGGTGCGGGAAATGTAGGATTTGTCCAAGTCCGTTTCCTCCTAGAATGTATATTTGTCCGCGACCTCGCGGAATAACTGCCCGAATCTGCTTTCCTCCCGGTAGAACACCGGTATCTTCCCGAGCGGCGCTGCTATCTTGTGCTGCGCCCTGCCCTCATACTCTTTTCCGGTCCAGAAATGCACCCATTTGCCTTCCGGCAGGTTCACCGTGCGGGATTTCGCTCCGCGCCAGTAAACGGGACACACGTACATGTCCTCCCCGAGATAATAGCTGTACATGTCGCGGCTTGAGGAATAAGAGACGCTGTTCCAGAAATCCGGGCGTATGGCCGGTATCCCCGATTTGGCAAGCTCCTCGCAGTGCATTATGTACGGCTTCAGCTCCCTGTGTATGTTCGTGAGGCGCACCGTGTGCGGTATCACCTTCTTCTCGTCGAACTGGCTGTTGGCCCAGGGACGTATGGATTCGTGGCTCCTCATGAGCAGCGAGAACGCGCACATCTCCATCCAGCGTGTGAACACCTCGTCGTTCCGGTGCATCTTTCCGAAGGAGAAGAAGCCTCCGATGTCGCAGTGTACCATCGGAACGCCGGAGAAACCGAGGGAAAAGCTTGCAGGCATCACACAGGGCATGCCGTAGTCCTTTGTGAAGTCTGTGTGCTGGTCCCCGTTCCACAGGATCGGAGCGTACGTCTGTATCCCAAGGTAGCCGCTGCGGGTGAAGAACATGTTCTCTTCAGTGCCGAACTCCTCGATGGCTTCCCTGTTGATCCTTGCCCACATGACGGGCCACAGGTTGTGTAGCTCTGCCGGATCCCCGTCGTGGAGCACGCAGTCCACGGGCAGGTATTCGCCGAAGTCCGCCATCCATCCGGTGATCCCCAGATCCATCATGTTCTTCTTTATGAGTTCTTCCTTTATGAACCTGACGGTCTCGGGATTGGTAAGATCAAGCATGCCCGCGTCGAAAGTCGTGGACTTGATGTGGTAGACTTCCCCGCTTTTCTTCGTGATGAGCCATCCCCTGTCACGGCAGAGATTGTACAGATCACTGTCTTTTACAAGATAAGGGTTTATATACCCGAGGAATTTCACGCCCCGGGCGTTCAGCTTTTCTATGGCTCCCTTCAGATCCGGATACAGTTTGTCGTCGACTTTCCAGTTCCACCAGACCTGCTTGCCCATAACGGTGCGGTTCTCGCCGGACCAGTCCTGGCACCATACCGCGCTGACCGCGGCTCCTGCGTCAAGCATGCCGAAGGCCTTGTTCAGCACCGTTTCGGTCCCGCCCTGGACTCCCAGGATCATGCCGCCGTGGCACCATTCGGGTATATACTGCCTGTTCTCGATCCTTGATGCCATGGCACGGGAAAGCTCTTCATAATCCGAGCCCCTGAGCAGTGTCAGGTTCTTCGGGCAGGTGTCAAATATGAAATCGTAGCTGTCATCGCCGAACTTCGATATACCGTCGGAGGCCACGTCGAAATATATCAGCCTGCATCTGTCAGTCACGAACACGGGCATGGGCGCGTAGCTTCCGATGTCGGAGTGCTTCTTCGGGACGTAGAACGGCCTGGCTATCAGCGCCTTCTGTATGATGGTGGCAGCCTTTATGTGTTCAGACACGAAGTTGACCACATGCTCGCCTCTGAGGTTCGTCTTCCTGTACTGTTCACCTCCGCCGAACACAGCCTCTCCTTCGTATGCGGGCAGACGGAACTCATATGACCAGCCCTTCTCTCCGGCCAGTTCAAGCTCCGCTCCGCCCTCAAGGGCGGTGATTTTTGCCGTGAGCATGCGACCGCCGCCGGAAAAAGTGACGGTATCACCGTTCTTCTCAGCCCTGACGAGAGGACGCCTTTCCACCTCCTGCACCGATTCCTTCACGGTGCCTCGGTTGAACGAATAGGTCTTCTCCCTTTTTATTGCAATGGCAAAAGGCTTCTTCTCGGTATGTTCAAGCAGTCTCTCCTCACCGGCCTTAAGCACGAGATGATTCTTCTGACATTCCAGGTTCACCATCTGAAATCTCCTCACGATATGAAAAAGCACCGAAACAGGCTTCGCTAAAAAATAACTGAATCAGTGCAAAAATGAAACAGCCACAGATGATTCTGCGGCCTCCAGAAAGCTGGCAATGTGACTCGAACACACGACCTGCTGATTACGAATCAGCTGCTCTACCGACTGAGCTATGCCAGCATTTTCGCGGTCCCGGCAAGGTTCTCTTCCCGGAACCGCCTTATTATACAATACAAGCCGGCCAAATGTCAACGAGAATTTTTATTTTCCCTCCGCCGTTCCACGGCTTGCCTACCGGATGGCTCTCATCTCAAGATAGTACCTCTTGCTCTCGGCATGGCCCATGGAGAAGGTCTTTCTGGGAAGGACCCCGTTCTTCTCAACGTAGCTGAAAAGATCCTTCTTCTCGATCCCTCCGCAGATCAGTGCAGCCGAGCCCGGGACCTGAGCCAGCTTCTTCACGGTATCAAGCCCGTGGATGTAGTCGCACACCGGCCCTTCTCTCCCCCCGAGGTAGCTGTCTATGAAGTTCTGAAGGGTCCCCAGCACCAGGGCATGGGTCTGCTTCCTGAACCTGAAAGAGAACTCTTCGTTCCCGGATATGAACCTTACGGCATCGGGACCATCATAAAGCTCCGAGGCTTCAAGGATGCGTTCTTTCAGGTCTCCGGTATCGCAGTTCTTTATTAGCCTGTATATGGGCTCGAATTCTATGGCATCGCTCATGACAGGCGTGATCTCGCACAGCACGTACCTGGCGGGCCCGTCCGTCACTCCCTGCTCTTTCTTTACGTTCTCCCAGTGGGCCTTTGCAGCGGCCAGCGAATGGTTCCCGTCACCCACGGCATAGGGCAGTTCACGGTTCATCTTCTCGTTCCCGGCGATCTTCGCCATAAGGCGGAAGAGCTTCTCCCCTGTGATCTCGTAGCCCGTGATATGACCACCTCCAAGCATGAGATCGAAATCGTACAGAGGTCCTTCGTCTGATACCAGCTCCTCCGCAAGGCTGAAGATCCCGGCTTTGTCATCGCAGAGCACAAGGATGTGGGGAAGTTCGCACGAGGCTTCCTTCCGGATCTCGACTCTCGGAGGGATGCGCTCCACCACGGTCTTCTCAGTGGGACGGACCCTGCATCTCTCCCCGGGGACATAGCTGTACTCTTCAAGATCGATCTTCCCGACGATGCCGCACCTGATGCCGTCCGGCAGATATCTTCTGAGATATACCAGGCCGTCGAAAGCATGATACCCGGACGGATCGAACCGTTCCATGTTCATGAGTATCTCCGGCTTGTGCTCGGTCTCGAGCTTTGTTCCGAGATACGCCTCTGGCATGACGAAACCGAGGGTGGATGGGGCATCACCGGCGATCTCCCTGCATTTCTCCCAGTATTCGGGCTGGGACGTAAACTGGTCCACCGCTATGGTGGCCCATCTGGCCATCTTCGCGCTGTCGGAATGGAACTCCGGGACAAGGATCCCGGCGGATGAAAAGACGGTTCTGATCTTTCTCATGCTTAATTCTCCCTGCTGTTTTCTCATAACCCATTATATCCCGCTTTCCCGGCATGTCAATAGATTGCACTCTCCCGCCGCCGATATTTGGCGAAACAGTTCCGGCGGACCTCATAAATACAGGATTTTTGGTATATTCATACATTGACAGAGACATATATTTTTCATATAATTCGTGTATATTTATGTAACTGAGATATCAAGAAATGAGTGAACAGACGTGATCAGGTTTCCATCAGATATAAAGGTAGTGAAATTCGGCGGCAGTTCCCTTGCCGACGCTGAACACTTCAGAAAAGTTAAAAGCATCATAGATGCTGACAAGACCAGGGTCTACGTGATCCCTTCGGCCCCCGGCAAGAGATATGACGGCGACGACAAGGTGACAGACCTTCTGTACGAGTGCTTCAGACTGGCTGAAAACTCCGAGAGCATCGACAGCGTGTTTGACCGCATCTGCGAGAGATACGACGATATCATCAGAGGCCTCGGCATAGATCTTGACCTGAGCTCCGAATATCAGCATATCAAGTGGGCCATGCTCCATCACGCGGGACGCGACTACGCTGCAAGCCGCGGCGAATACCTGAACGGCAGGATCCTCGCTGAATATCTGGGCTTCGATTTCATCGACCCGGCCTGCATGGTCAAATTCTTCGACAACGGCACCTTCGATTCCGAGCTCACCAACAAACGGATCGGTGAAGTCCTGGCCAACCATAAGAACGGCGTCATCCCCGGGTTCTACGGTTCCATGCCCAACGGCACCATCAAGACGTTCTCACGTGGCGGAAGCGACATCACAGGCTCCATCGTCGCGAGAGCGGTCCTTGCCGAGATATATGAGAACTGGACGGACGTGGACGGATTTCTTTCCGCGGACCCCAGAATAGTCGACAACCCGAAGAAGATCAAGTACGTGACCTACCGTGAGCTCCGCGAGCTTTCCTACATGGGTGCGAGCGTGCTACACGAAGATGCCATATTCCCCGTGAGGTTCGCAGGCATCCCGGTGAACATCCGCAACACCAACGCGCCTGAAGAGCCCGGCACGATGATCGTGTCTCAGACGGACTACACGGATCCGGATACCGTCATCACAGGTATCGCGGGCCACAGGGGATTCAGCATCATAACAATTGAAAAAGCCATGATGAACTCCGAGACAGGTTTCGGCAGAAAGGTCCTCGAGGTCATAGAGCAGGAAGGCATATCCTTCGAGCACCTGCCTTCCGGCATAGACACCATGTGCGTGATCCTGAAGACCGACGCTATCGATTCCATCAAGAAGGAGCGCATAAAGAACAGCATCTGCATGGCAGTAAATCCGGATTCGATCTCGATAGAAGACGGTCTGGCGCTGATCGCCGTCGTGGGACGCAACATGGTAAAGGCGAAAGGCACCGCTTTCAAGGTATTCAAAGCGGTGGCTGAGGCCGAGATCAACATCAAGATGATCGACCAGGGCTCCTCCGAGCTCAACATAATCATAGGAGTCGATGAGAAGGACTTCGTCAGCGCGATGAGATCCATCTACGCGGAGTTCTTCAAGTGATTTGGGAGCTCCCCGGATCCTGAGACAAAAAGAAAAAGAGGGGCCCGCCCCTCTTTGTTCTGTTCGGCTCATTTTTCCGGGAAAACATGCAGCGGAAGCTCGCATCCGCCTATCACGTGGAAGTGGAGATGGAACACCGACTGGCCGGCGTCAGGGCCGCAGTTCGATATGACCCTGTATCCGTTGCCTGCTCCGCCCATCCTCGCGATGATGGGGATCACCTCGAAGATCCTTGAGATCACTCCGCTGTTTTCCGGAGTTATGTCGTCCATTGACGCGATGTGCTCCTTCGGCACCACCAGTATATGGCAGGGAGCTTCTGGGTTTATATCCTTGAAGGCGTAGACATACTCGTCCTCATAAACCTTCATCGAGGGGATGTCCCCGGCCACTATCTTACAGAAAATGCAATCGTTCATATATATACTCCTCCGTTCGGTCTGTGGTATGATTCTACCACACCGGAAACAAAAATTCAACGAAAAGAAGCTTTGACATGTATAAGGTTTTTGACGTACACACCCATACATACCCGGAAGCGCTGGCGGAACGGGCTACCGCGAACCTGGGACATTTCTACGAATTTGTCTGCGCCGGGAAAGGCACATATTCCCATCTGGAATCCCAGGCAAAGGAAAACAACGTAGGGGGGTATCTCCTGTTCTCCGTGGCTACCAACGCACACCAGGTGGAAAAAGTCAACAACTCGATATCCGAGCTCGTGAATCTCTCAAGGAGCCACGGGTTCAAGACTATCGGATACGCTGGCATGCACCAGGACTATCCGGATTTCGAGACTGAGGTCCTCAGGTGCCGCAGCCTCGGGCTGAGAGGCGTAAAGATCCATCCCGACATCCAGGGCGTGGATATAAACGACAG
>CACZSC010000053.1 GCA_902783755.1 uncultured Ruminococcus sp.
CAGGACATGGTCAACAACGGGGACTACAGGTTCATACACGACACCGCTCTTCCCACAATCGGGTGCAAGAGGGTCGATGACAGCATGAACAATAAAAAGCCTTCATACAGGAAAGAGTTTCTGTCCTCAATGGAGCAGACCGTTCACCATCTCTCGAACCATCCGTGTATATGCTACTGGACCATCTTCAACGAAGGATGGGGCCAGTTCGAGGCTGACAAGGCGTATGACATAATGAAGGGACTGGACAGCACCCGCTTCGTGGACGCCACCAGCGGCTGGTTCCGCCAGACCAGATCAGATGTCGAAAGCATGCACCAGTATTTCCAGGGCATGCATCTCGAGAAGGATACGGATCTCCCCCAGGTCATGTCTGAGTTCGGAGGGTACGCATACAAATACATGGATCACAGCTTCAACACGCGGCTGACCTACGGCTACAAGATGATCTCCTCGAGGGAAGAGCTCGCCTCGGAAATACGCAAGGCATATGTGGACGAGATCGTGCCCCTGGCGGAGCAGGGACTTTGCGGTTCCATATATACGCAGGTCTCGGACGTTGAAGACGAAGTGAACGGCATGCTCACCTACGACAGGAAGATATGCAAAGTCAAGAAGGAAGAGCTGGCTGACGTAGCGGAAATGCTGCAGGAAGCCGTAAGAAAATAACGGAAAGGACTGCCTGTGTACCGGTTAATTCATTGAACCGGGCGAGGCAGTCCGTCTTTTCTTCTTTCTTCAGTTCTCTTCCCTTTCAGATTCCCTGTGCGCGTAAAACTCGTGGACAAGGGAGCGGTATCCGAGGCTTTTCAGGTCCTCATATCTGACACTGTATCTGCCCTTGGTATGCTTCCCGTACATGAGATACCTGATGCAGTCCTGGGCGTAAACGTCTATCTGATGGAGGGATTCCGACGTGTTTATGACCGGGAAGAACCAGCTGCTCCATGAGAGTTCGTTGTCCCCTGCGCTCTCGAGCAGTTTCCGGTTGAATATCCTTATGAAAGCCTTTGCGGCTTTCACCGGTTCATTGCCGTTCCGTCTGTACCATCTCGACAGTGCGTCGCGCTTGCGGCGCATTTTCTGTTTCAGCTTCCTGACGGTCGCCGGGGCGATATCGACCGTATCTCCCGTACACGAGAATCCGAGAAAAGTGAAACCTTCCCCGGGACCGTAGTAGAATTCCTTTTCGGGATTCATCTCAAGTCCCCGCTCCCCGAGGAAATCCGATATATATGAAGCGTGCCCGCGGACTTCCTCTTCAGTTTCCGCGAACAGGATTATATCGTCCGAATATCTCGCGTATATCACACCAATCTCTGAAAAATGCCTGTCGAGTCCGGAAAGGAACAGATTGGCGTAGAACGAGGACAGCGGGGTCCCGGCCATGATGCCTTTTTTCTCCGTTATCGGCTTTCCCCTGTCCAGCACAGACGGCTCCTTCAGCAGCGATATCAGGAAGGAATACAGTTCCCTGTCGTCACCGACAGTATCGCTGAGCATCGGGGTCAGCATGTCCACGGGAATCGAGTTGAAGTAGTCGTGTATGTCGGCCTTGTAAGCCCACATTTTACGGACGTCCCTGATCTTGAGGAGCGACCTGACCGCATCCTTGGCGGTCCTGCCCGGTCTGAAGGAAAAAAGGCCTTTTGAGAATATGCTGTCGTACTTTCTCAGCATGAGATATGTCAGCAGCTTGAGCACCGTGTTCTCGTCATCGGGGTATGTGTAGACGGTCCTTTTCTTCCCGGTCCCCATCTTGCTTATGACAGCTTTCGACGGCAACGGAAAAGGACTGCCGGTCATAATGGTCCCCCAGACCGGCAGATATCTCTTTTCATCTATGAAAGTCCTTAGTTCCCCGGTGAACTGTTTCGGTACGGCCAGTGACTGCTTGTACCCGTAAAAACGTTCCCAGACGGAACTATCCCCAAGCATATCGAGAAGTGACATAACCCACCCGTGAAAATAAAAAACAGAAAGAGAAGACGTTAAATCCCATAAATTATGGGATGTACAAGACCGTACAGCGGAAAGCTGCCTGCGAAGCCGTTATATTTCCGTGCCGGGTCCGCCGCAGGCGCAGAGCGTTCTCTTTCTGTTCTTTTTTTGTATGTCAGACCGCCTTATGGAGTCTGTCCGCCACGTAGGCTCTGGTGTTCCACCAGCCGTCGTGGTCGATGTAGAAGCGGAGATACGGGATCCCCTGCTTCATGCAGTCGTTCCTGATCTTCCGGGCTGCAGACGATTCGGGCATGAGTTCGACCACCAGTTTCTTTGAAACACCGTCGGTGAACGTGTATATCGTCCTCTTTTCGATGAAGGTCTTCTCAAACCTGTATGCCGGCAGCTCTTCCCTGAAGATGCCCTCGAAATACTCGAAATACGTCTTGCCGGAGTTGTACTGGTTCTCCTCAGCGGGCATGTTGTCGCCCCACGAGAATCCGGAAGGTCCGTCTGAATATTCCGTGTAATCGTGCGCAGGCTCTGCCGGCGCGGAAGCGGGCGCTGAGGAAGGCTGCTGCGTGCTGCTGTTGCCGAATATGCCGTTCAGAATATCTTTTGCTGCTTTTTCAGCGGCCTTGTCGCCGCCGAACAGTTTGGATAACAATCCCATGGTCAAATCTCCTCTCTGAAATTTCCGTCTATATTATATATTCCCCGTTGCAGTATTTGCAATACGTTGCCGCCATATTGTTCGGTTTTTGAACCTATTTCCCTGCTTTTCAGATCTGCGGGGCGTCCTTTTCCGGTGGAATGTCCTCCCGGTGGATCCCCAGCAGCCGCACTATGGGTCTGGCGATGGGAAGCAGCTCCTCATATTCCGGGATCCTGCCGGACACGCACTC
>CACZSC010000054.1 GCA_902783755.1 uncultured Ruminococcus sp.
GCCAAAGAAAGGGAAGAAAAACTCGGAAGAAGGATGAGCGCCTGTGTCGTAACCTTCGGCTGTCAGATGAATGCCAGGGATTCAGAGAAGATAAGCGGTGTACTCATATCAAGCGGCATAGAACTTACGGATGACGAGAATGCCGACATAGTCATATACAATACCTGTACGGTCAGGGATAATGCCAACCAGCGTGTATACGGAAGGCTCGGCAATCTGGGTGTAATGAAGAAAAAACATCCGGATAAGAAGATCGTACTCTGCGGCTGCATGGTACAGGAAGCAGCTGTGATAGAAAAGATCAGACAGACATATCCCTTTGTGGATATGATCTTCGGGACTCATAATATCTATAAATTTCCTGAACTCCTGGTACGTCTTCTCGAAGAAGACGGGATGATAGTCGACGTATGGAAAAAGACCGACAGTGTGGTGGAAGATCTGCCGACCCTCAGAAAGTATCCTTTCAAGTCCGGCGTAAATATAATGTTCGGCTGTGATAATTTCTGCTCATACTGTATCGTTCCCTATGTTCGCGGAAGGGAGAGGAGCAGGAAAAGCAGCGAGATCCTGGAGGAAGTAAGAAGGCTTGCGGACAGCGGTGTAAGCGAAGTGATGCTCCTCGGTCAGAATGTCAATTCCTACGGAAGGGGACTGGAAGGTGAACTGAACTTCCCGGGGCTTCTTCGGGAAGTGGAAAAGACAGAGGGCATCAGGCGTATACGTTTCATGACCTCACATCCCAAGGATCTGTCCGATGAACTGATAGAAGTGATGGCTGAAAGCAGCAAGATCTGTTCACATCTGCATCTCCCGGTACAGTCCGGATCCAGCAGGGTACTTGAGATGATGAACAGGAAATATACGAGGGAAAGTTATCTTAAGCTCGTATCAAAGCTTAGGGCTGCAATGCCTGAGCTGTCCATCACTACGGATATCATAGTCGGATTTCCGGGAGAGGAACCGGCTGATATTGATGAGACTGTAAGCCTTGTTCATGAGGCAGCTTATGACAATGCCTTTACTTTCATATACTCGAAAAGAGCCGGGACTCCGGCTTCGAATTATGAGAGCAAGATGAGTGAGGAAGAGATAGGCGAGGGCTTTAACAGGGTACTTGCAGCGGTGCAGGAAGAGGCAAGGAAGAATGTGTCCAGATTTGCAGGCAGGACCATGGAAGTCCTGGTGGAAGATGTGAACGATAAGGATAAGGAGTATGTGACCGGCAGGCTTTCGGGAAATGTGCTGGTGCATTTCAAAGGAGATGCTTCACTGATCGGTTCCTACCTGAATGTGAAGCTCTGCGAGAATAAAGGTTTTTACTATATCGGGGAAAGAGTATGACAAAGATAGATGTCGAAAAGCTGTCACCGATGATGGCCAAATATCTTGAAACAAAAGAGGAATACAAAGATTGTATTCTCTTTTCCCGTTTGGGAGATTTTTACGAGATGTTCTTTGAGGATGCCGAAACCGCATCCAGGGAACTGGAACTGACACTTACGGGAAAAAACTGTGGCCTGGATGAAAGGGCCCCGATGTGCGGTGTGCCTTACCATGCAGTGGAACAGTACTTAAGCAGACTGGTTGCGAAAGGCTATAAGGTAGCCATCTGTGAACAGGTGGAGGATCCGAAGCTGGCCAAGGGCCTGGTTAAAAGAGAAGTGACAAGGATAGTCACTCCCGGTACGAATATAAGCGAGCAGGCGCTGGAAGAAGGAAAGAACCATTATATCATGTGCATCTTTGCGATGCAGAACGTATACGGTTACGGCTGTGCAGATGTTTCGACAGGTGAATTTTTCCTTTCGGAAGTGGACAATACGGATAAACTCCGTGACGAGATACTGAAGCTGGAGCCGGAGGAGATAATCTGCAACGACAATCTCGGCATATTATATCCGGGTATCAGCGAGATAAAAGACAGACTCGGTATAGCGGTCTACGAGCTGGGCGGCTGGTATTTTGACAAAGCCGAATGCATTAAGACGCTGTGCGAACATTTCAAGGTTTCTTCCATGACCGGACTGGGACTTGATGATTTTGATCCCGGGGTGGTGGCCGCCGGAGCACTGATGCAGTATCTGAATGAGACCCAGATGATACCGCTGACCCATATCACCAGGCTTATACCCAGTAACGGCAGTGAATATATGCTGCTTGACGGGGCCAGCAGGCGTAATCTGGAACTGACCGAGACCATGCGTGAAAAACAGAAAAGAGGTACGCTCTTCTGGGTGCTTGATAAGACTAAGACGGCCATGGGAGCCAGGATGCTCAGAAATGATATA
>CACZSC010000055.1 GCA_902783755.1 uncultured Ruminococcus sp.
GGATATAAAGGTACTGGGATACAACGGCGGGTATACGGTCTTCTTGTACAAAGGGACACAGTACGCCGTCGCTTTCCCCGCTGTCTACCAGACAAGGAACGCTGCATGCGTCATCGAAGTCATAGGGCAGCTTAAGAAAACCGGCGTATCCATCCCGGACAGCGCGGTGCAGAAGGGGCTCAGAAGCGCGAAGTGGAAAGCCAGATTCGAGATCCTTTCAAGGGATCCGCTGGTCATATACGACGGTTCCCACAACCCCCAGGGCATGAAGGCATGCGTAGAAAGCATCAAAAGCATTCTGGTCCCCAGAACGAAAGACGGGAAGATAAACATCCTCATGGGCGTTATGGCCGACAAGGATTACCCGGATATGATAGATCTGGTGGCTCCCTATGTCCGCTCCGCCTATGCCGTGAACCCCGGGACTCCGAGATCCCTTGATGAAGGAAGCCTGGCGGATGCGCTGGGTAAAAAGATAAGGAAAGTCAAAGCATATGCCTCACTTGACGCAGGCGCTTCGGACGCCGTGACGGAGTCATCCAAAGAGGGAAGGCCCCTCGTCTGCCTCGGCACACTGTACATGTACAGGGAAGTCAAACATGCAGTAAGAGATGCTGTAAAAAAACTGAGTTGAAATGAGAAGATATATCAAGATCATATGTCTGGTCCTGGTAATGCTGGAAGCGGCCGCCCTATTCACATCCTGCGGGATATATGACAAGGTCGCAGACAAACTGGGATTCGACACATACGACTACATGAGCGAGAAGGTCACAGCGGTGCTGCCCACGGAGGGCAGCGACGCTGAGATCTGCCGTGACGTCATAAAAGTGCTCATATCGAATTCGGGATACCTTAGCACCTTCGACAACATGGCGGAGGCCATAGACCTGTATTCCGATTCCGTGCTGACATACATGCTCGAGACGGCCTATTCCAAATATTCCGGGAATTCGGAACTTCTGAAAAAGGCCGCGGAACAGTACCCTGAACTGGGGATCACAGTCATAATTCCCGCGTCGGAATACGAGAACACAATGTACAGGTTCTTCGGCGGGGACGTCAAGATCATAAACAAGGACAGGGACAAATTCACGTACCTGTCGAAGATAAACGCCTACACCACCATGTTCCATCCCGAATTCAGCAACCTGAAGGCGGACATCATATACCTGGCCGAGACCGAACGGACCTACAGGGTCCGGTTCAGGGCAGTGGCCGCGGAGGAATGGGACGGCATGGTCTATCCCGAATATTTCGCCCTTATAATCAAAAGGGACGACGGGACCTACTACATCAAGAAACTGTACGAGGGATCGGCAGTCAAAGACTGAGAGGAATAACTATGAAAGCTGTTGTAACAGTCGTCGGGCGCGACACCGTCGGCATCCTCGCGAAGGTGAGCAACGAATGCTCATTGCACAACGCGAACATCCTTGACGTGAGCCAGTCCGTCATGCAGGATCTGTTCACCATGTTCATGCTCATAGACATCTCCGACATCACGTCGGATTTCCAGGATCTCCAGAACTCCCTCGGGACCCTGGGAGAACGGATAGGCATGAAGATCCACGTGATGCACGAGGACATCTTCAATTCAATGCACAACATCTGAGGGCAGTCATGCTTAACACGAAGAATATACTGGAAACCATCAGGATGATCGATGACGAGAATCTGGACATACGCACCATCACCATGGGCATATCGCTCCTGAGCTGCGCGGATTCCAACATCGAAGCATCCTGTGAGAAGATATACGAGAAGATCACCCGCAAGGCGGAGAAGCTGGTGATAACCGGCGAGGAGATCGAGAGGACCTATGGCATCCCCATCATAAACAAGAGGATTTCAGTTACTCCGGTCGCCATGCTCCTTGCAGCATCCGGCGGAGACCCCGTGAAATACGCGAAGGTCCTTGACAGGGCGGCAAAGGCTGTGGGAGTGAACTTCATAGGCGGCTATTCGGCCATGGTACAGAAGGGCTTCGCCGCCGGGGACGAGGATCTGATCAGGTCAATACCTGAAGCTCTTTCGAATACCGAGCGGGTCTGCTCCTCCGTGAACATAGGCTCCACGAAAGCCGGTATCAACATGGACGCCGTGGGCCTCATGGGGCATGTGATACTGGACTCTGCCATTCAGACCCAGCATGAAAACTGCATGGGCGCGGCAAAGATCGTGGTGTTCTGCAACGCTCCCGAAGACAATCCCTTCATGGCAGGAGCCTTCCACGGGCCGGGCGAGCCCGACTGCGTCATAAACGTGGGAGTATCGGGGCCCGGTGCAGTAAGATCCGCTCTCCACAAATGCCCGTACGGCGATCTCACCGAGGTCGCGGACGTCATAAAGAAGACGGCCTTCAAGATCACGAGGATGGGTCAGCTCGTCGGAAACGTGGCTTCGGAAAAGCTAGGAGTCCCCTTCGGGATAGTCGACCTGTCGCTTGCGCCCACGCCTGCAGTCGGCGACTCTGTGGCGCATATAATAGAGGAGATGGGAATCGAAGTCTGCGGAGCCCACGGCACCACGGCGGCCCTGGCCCTTCTCAACGACGCCGTCAAGAAGGGCGGTGTCATGGCTTCCTCCCACGTCGGAGGCCTGTCAGGCGCATTCATACCCGTCTCCGAAGATGCCGGTATGATAGACGCCGCAAGAAGCGGAGATCTTTCCGTTGAAAAGCTTGAGGCCATGACAGCGGTCTGTTCCGTGGGCCTCGACATGATAGTCATACCGGGCGACACTCCTGCATCGACCATCTCGGCAATCATTGCCGACGAGGCAGCCATAGGCATGGTGAATTCGAAGACCACGGCCGTTAGGGTCATACCGGCCATCGGAAGAGTGGCGGGAGAGGAGCTTGAGTTCGGCGGGCTGTTCGGCTCAGGACCCATAATGAAGCTCCACAATGACAGAAGCTCTGAAAGATTCATAGAGAGGGGCGGGCGGATCCCGGCCCCCATGCAGTCACTGAAGAACTGAAACTGAGAGGTATCGGCATGAAGAAGATCATATCCTTCCTTATCGCGGCAGTGATGCTCATATCCTGCCTTGTCATCCCGGCTTCTGCAACTGAGGTCGGAGAGGTCATCGGACATTCACTTGCCACGGACATCAACGCATACATAGACGGGCACCTCATAAGGTCCTACAATGTCAACAACAGGATGGCCGTCGTGGCAGAGGACCTGAGGGCCTACGGATTCTGGGTCATCTGGTACCAGGAGGAGCGGGAGCTAAGGATAACGAGGCCCGTTATAGACAACAAGGTCCAGTATCCATACAAGTATCCGCAAGCTGAAAAGACCGTGCTGACCCAGGAGATCGGCACATACGTCCACGATATACTGTATACCGACATTAAGACTTATGTGAACGGAAGGGAAGTCGAAGGCTTCAACATCAACGGCGAGACTCTCATATATTTCTCGGAGCTAGCTGAATTCGGCTCCGTAAAGTATACGGATTACGACAGGACCAGCAGGTTCACCACCGACAACGATCTCGTCATAAGCCTTCTTGAAAAGGAACAGGAAGTGTATAGCGGACCCTGGTCGTTTACACGCGTGGTCAAGAACACCAGTAAGACCAGGTTCTACGGACAGCTTTCAGCCGATATCAAACGTCTCGGATATAACAGTGACGGAAAAGGCAGAGCCTCCATATCCTTCTATTACGACGTTCCCGACGGCATCACGGTAACTGTCACCGAAGAAACGGTATCCGTGTCCATATATCCCGCGCAGTTCGAGGATGACGAGGAATTCGAGGAAAGCGAGTTCTGGGCCGCCTGCGAGATCCTCTTTGAAATGGGGATCCCCGATGTGTCTGTTTCCGAAGACCGCACAAATACCGACGAGATGAGGGCTGCATATGCCGAGATCTTCGGATGCTCCGTAAACGGCAGACCGGTAACGGGAAATCTCTGGATCGGCCGGGGCAACGGCCATGTGGACTTCAATTTCGACTTCACTGACGGTACGAAGTTCCTGAACGGCGATGTTCTCAACGTATATATCGGAAAGAAGAGATACACTTACGGCGATTCGGACAGGGCCCTCATCCTTATCCCCGCAGACGATGCGACCCCGGAACAGCTGAAATCGTTCTTTGCAAAGCAGGGACTCCCGACTGACTATAATTTTGAAGTCATGAATCTCTACGTCCTTGGGATAAACTCCTCATACAAGGAAGAGGAAATAGCCGCGCTCATAAACGACCTGGAGCAGAGCGGCCTCTTCATAATCGTAAACAAATCTACGTTCATCCAGGAACCAGCAGAGTAAACACGCCGGAGGACCGGCTTTATACCGATATAAACAAAATACGGAATTCAGGAGAATCGACATGAGAAAGACTTTTTGCGTCATCATTGCGGCTGTAATGCTCATTTCCTGCATTGTCATGACTTCGTCGGCAAAAAAGAACGGAAGTGTCATCGGTTATTCACGTGAGACCGACATCAACGCGTATATCGACGGTCATCTCATAGGCACCTACAACGTGAACAACAGGATGGCCATCGTGGCTGAAGATCTGAAAGGATACGGATTCTCGGTCGATTGGCAGGCGGACGGAAGGACGCTCGAGATCACAAGGACCGTTAACGACGGAAAGGTAAAGTATCCTTCCACGTATCCCGACGCCGAAAAGAACATCGTAAAGAAAAAGATCGGCTCCAGGGTGCATGAGATACTCAATTCGGATATAAAGACCTACGTCAACGGCAAGGAAGTAGAGGGCTTCAACATCAACGGGAAGACCATGATCTACTTCAAGGAACTGAAAGTCTTCGGATCTGTCACCTACAACAACGTCACGAGGACCACTTCCTTCAAGACCGGAGACGACAAGTGCATAGCACTTTACAACGCACGTCATCCTGAAGAGACCGAAGAAACAGCGCCGCAGGAGACAGAAGAAGTCGCAGAGATCCCCTGGAGCGCTTCCTACACCGTATACAACACCTGCGGTACTCTTTACTACAGCAACCTGGCGGCAAGGATCATACACACAGGCTGGACTCCCCAGGGCGGATCCGCCGTGTTCAACATATCGAACGATCTGCCGAACGGCGTCACATTCACCGTGACCGAAAAGTCGGTGAGCGTATCGCTGTATCCCGCATACTTCGCGAATGACGAGCATTTCCTCAAGAGCGCCTTCTATACGGCCTTTGCCGAGCTGCTCTCCTTCGGGCTTCCGGACGATGCCTATACCGATGACCACACCAACACTGACAGGATGAGAGCCGGATATACGAAACTCTTCGAGTGCTCCGTCGCAGGCAATGCCGTTTCCGGCGATCTCTGGATAGGCCGCGGAGCTGATCACATCGATCTGAACTTCGATTTCACCGACGGGACTGAATTCCATGAAGGCGACGTGCTCTCACTGAGAGTTGGAGAAAGCAGGAGCGACGACTACGAATACTACAGCACCATCCTGCTCGCGCCGAAAGAGGGAGCTTCGGAAGACGACATCAAGGCCTTCTTCGAAAGCATGGACATGACCGTGGTATACGCCTCGAACCCGTCAGGCCTGTATGAGATGTTCGTCTGGAGATACCTTACGAAAGCCGATGTGCAGCTGCTTCTCCATACCATAGACGAGAGCGGTCTGTTCGATGTGGTGAACAGGGAATACCTTTCACACCTTGAGTAGTTTTTATGAGGTAAACACATATGACCTTACCGAAGAAGATACTCTGCATCTTTCTCGCGCTGACCTTCGCCGCGGGAATAATATCCTGCGGGAAGCCGGATCCCGTCAAGCCAGCCAGTACGGATACCGACACAGGAGAGCCGGTCAGCGACAAGTTCGCAGATCTTGACTACAGGGGCTCTTCATTCGTCGTCCACACTTCGATCAATGTTGATACGGCCTCCTACAAATCCTCCAACTACCTGATCCAGGGCTCAGACGAGTCCCAGGCCGACAAGGCAGCGGAATCGGCGCTGCAGAGGAACAAGAAGGCGGAAGCAGACCTGAATATAAGGCTTTCCTTCCTTGAATCCGACTACAGCTTCGAGGAGGTCGGGTCGAAGATCAGGGACCTGATCAAGGCGAACGCGGACGAGATACACCTTATCATAAACGATATCATGGCACTGCATCTCTGCACTGAAGGCATGTTCCATGACGCACTTTACGGAGAGTACTTTGATTTCAGCCAGCCCTACTGGTACGACGGGCTGATGGAATCGGCCTCCCTCAACTCCAACACGAGGTACATGCTCGCTGGGGACTATTTCATCGACGTCACCCGTCACAGCCACTGTCTCCTCATGAACAAGGACTACTATGCTGAGATAGGATGCGATCCGGAATCCATATACCAGATCGTCAGAGACGGCGACTGGACCCTTGACACGATTTATACGATCATAAAGGGAGGAGAGGACGGATCACATCCCACATACCAGGACTTCCAGGGCAACCACAAGCGCGACAGAAGAGACAAGTGGGGCATGGCCCTGTGCCAGTGGTGGGGCCCTATGATTCCTTGGCTCACCACGGCCGATCCCGGATACATCACCCGTGATGAAGACGGATACCCCGAGATCACAATGAACAACGAACGCTCCCTCGCACTTTGTGAGAAGCTGACGGCTCTCTTCAACGCTGACGAGACCGCGGTGGGCATACACAACGACAACCAGGACACAATAGACTCCTTCGTCGAGGGAAAGATCCTGTTTCTTACCTACCAGAGACTTGGTTCACTTGAATCCGAGATATACGCAAACGCTGACCTGAACTTCGCCATCCTTCCTTATCCGAAGCTTGACGAAAACCAGGAGAACTACATTTCGACCATCCACGACACCACGGAGGTCGGATACATACCCAGCAACATCGCGTTCCAGAACCTGTCATACGTGAGCGCGGTGGTAGAATATCTCTCAAAGCTCACACAGGACATCGTGATGCAGAAGTACTACGAGTCCACACTGAAGATCCGCTACGCGAGAGAGTCCGCAAACGCTGAGATGATCCAGCTCATACATGACACGTACGGCAACGCCTTCACGCTGGCATGGAACTTCGGAGGGGATTCCGACAATATAAACATCTTCTCCACCGGTTTCTACAACTCCATAAGCAAGAACCAGAACGTTTTCGCCTCATTCTACAGATCATACGAGAACAGCGCGAAGAGCGAACTGGCGAAGACCATTGCAGACGACAAGATGATCAGGGAAGAGATGCTGGCCGAATACGAAGCGGCCGCCAAGAGAAAATGAGGAGATAAAAGCTATCAAGAACAGCAAAGTCAGATATATAACACAAGCCGCGGTCATCGCGGCCATGTACGTGGCCCTGACAGCCGTCTCGGCTGCCTTCGGCCTTTCCTCGGGAGTGATACAGGTGAGGATTTCCGAGGCCCTGTGCGTGCTTCCTGCGTACTTCTCGTCGGCCATACCCGGCGTTACGATAGGATGCCTTATCGCGAACATATTCTTCGGAGCCAGCGCGCTGGACATAGCAGTGGGTACGCTGGCGACCCTCATCGGCGCAATAATCTGCTGGCTCATCAGGAAATGGCCTTACGCCGCTTCGGTTCCAACGATCCTTTCCAATGCCCTTATAATCCCCGTTGTCCTCATACTGCAGAACATCGGGACCTGGAACGAGTACTTCTATTTTGCCGGGACTGTCGGGCTGGGAGAGCTCATCGCCTGCGGTATCCTCGGGACCCTTATCATAGTATGGTTCGAGCAGCGCAAGAAACGCAAAAATATAAAGGAAAAGACAGAATCAGCCGGAGAGGAAGCAAAACCGGAAATCTCTGAAGAACCTGAAGAAAAAGAGAAAGAAGAATGAGGAATCATGAAGTAACTGAGCCCAGGGCTCTGCTCGATGCCGACGGCAACCTTGCCGAGCCGGGCTGGTCTAGGTCCCTTGTACAGAAATATGACAGGAAAAAGATAAAAGCCCCGAAGTTCCGTATCAAGGAATGGGACTATTACCTGGTTCTCAGCCGGGATTTCGCCGGGGCGTTCACCATATCGGACGACGGATATATCGGACTTCAGTCCGTATCACTCCTGAGATTCAAAGGTGAGCCCTGGGAGCACACTGAGACTGTACTGAATTTCTTCCCCATGGGCAAGCTGGAGCTTCCTGCGGATTCTTCTTCAGGAATCACCGTATATGAGGACAAACGTCTTCAGATGAAGTTCACCGCGGGAGAAGGGAAAAGGCATATAACCTGTCATTTCGAGAGATTCTGCGACGACAAGCCTTTCGACTGCGACATAACCCTCGAGCAGCCGCCGATGGACTCCATGGTCATAGCCACCCCCTGGAACAAGAAGGCACACTTCTACTACAACCAGAAGATCAACTGCATGAGAGCTTCCGGATATATGGAATATGACGGGGTCCGATACGAGTTCGATCCCTCATCCGATTTCGGGACTCTTGACTGGGGCCGGGGCGTCTGGACCTACGACAACACATGGCACTGGGGCTCCGGAAACTGTGACATCGACGGAAACGCCTTCGGCTTCAACATCGGATACGGATTCGGGAATACGAAGGCAGCCACCGAGAACGTCCTGTTCTGGAACGGGAAAGTGCATAAGCTCGATGAAGTGAAGTTCCACATCCCCGAGAGCGGATACATGGATCCCTGGAAGTTCTCCTCCTCCGACGGACGGTTCGAGATGGATTTCATCCCCGTACTTGACCGGGCAGCTAAACTTGATTTCAAATTACTCGTTTCAGACCAGCACCAGGTGTTCGGAAAGATGAGCGGCACCGCGGTCCTTGACGACGGTACTGAGATAAAGATCCGTGACGTAATGTGCTTCGCGGAAAAAGTGCACAACAGATACTGAACAAAAAAGGCGGGAAGCCAAATGGCCTCTCGTCTTTTCCTGTTATCTAGAGTTATATCATCTTATCTCGAACTTCCCGTCATCCTGTGAGATTATGAGCGTACGGCAGAAAGCTTTCACTGCATCCTTCATGTAAAGAGCATCCTTCGTGCCCGCTGTCTCGTAGGACGAATGCATCGCGACCTGGGCGAGCCCGATGTCAACAGTGTTCAGCGTTACCTTGGTGGTCGCCACGGCACCCAGGGTGCCTCCTCCGGGAAGATCCGACCTGTTTGCCTGGTTCTGCGTGGGAATGCCGGCCCTTCTGCATATCTCCGAGAATATGCCGCAGGAGACCGCGTCGGAGGCATATTTCTGTGCTGCGTTGAACTTTATGACCACACCTCCGTTGATCTTCGGCCCGTTGAGCTTGTCGGAAAACTCCGGATGGTTGGGATGCACGGCGTGCCCGTTGTCGCAGGAAAGCATGAAGGACGAGGTCAGGGAAGACCTCAGGTCAGCTCCCAGGTCCTCACATATCCTTGAAAGACTGTCTCTCAGGAACGTCGAGGCAGCACCCTGCTTGGTCATGTTTCCCGTCTCCTCGTTGTCGAAGCAAGCAAACACCGGGATTGATCCTCCCGTCATCCCGTCTGCTGCTTCGATGAATCCCATAAGCGAGGAATATGCGCACATCAGGTTGTCTATCCTTGGGGAAGAGAAGAACTCTCTGTCGGCTCCCCAGACCGTTCCGGGAGTCCTGTTGTAAAGGAACATGTCGAATGAAACGAGATCCTCCTCGGAACAGCCGGCTTCATCCGCTATGATTTTTCTCAGAGCGCCTTTGCTGTCCGCTTCCCCGAAGAGGGGCATCATGTCAACGGCAGCATTGTATACATATCCGTCGTTGAGCTTCCGGTTCTGGTGTATGTCCACGTTCGGAATGAGAAGCAGATCCCTGTCTACCTTTATTATCCTTGATTCGACGCCCCTGTCGGTCCTCACGACCGCGCGGCCCGCTATGGAAAGGGGTCTGTCGAGCCAGGTGCTTGCTATCATGCCGCCGTAACCTTCCACGTCGAGTCTGAGATAAGTGCCGAAAGCTATGTCCTCGGACTCGGCCTTGAGCCGGTATGTCGGACTGTCGGAATGGCTCGCGCATATCATGAAGGAATCCCTGAAATGCCAGGGCACCGCGAAGGCGATGACAGACGACTGGTTCCTTGTGACAAAGTACTTCCCGCCTTTCTGTACGTCCCACGAAACCACGGATTCCGGGACCTGCTCAAATCCGTTTTCCCTCAGTATGGCGGTTATAGTGTCTGTCGCATTGAATGAAGTCGGGCTTTTCCTGATGAATTCCAGAAGTCCTCCGGTAAAATCGATATATTTCTGTTCCATATGCTTTTCTCCATGCTGTATTTCTTCATATATTGTGCCACTTTTTCCCCGTCAAGTCAATCTTTGTCTGAAATATTGCTTTAGGCTGTGTTTTGTGATATATTCAATATATAATCAACTAATCTATCCCGGAGGAGATCATAAATATGCTTACGATAGAGAAACTCAAGGAATTCGGAGCCGATACGGACGCAGGCCTCGCCAGATGCATGGGAAGCGAAGCGCTATATCTCAGGCTCGTTGCCATGGCTAAGGACGAGAAGAATTTTGATAAGCTGAAGGAAGCTCTTGAAGGATGCGATCTGGACCGCGCATTCGAAGCTGCACATGCTCTCAAAGGTGTAATGGGCAACCTCTCGCTTACAAAGCTCTTCGAACTTTCCTCTGATATAACAGAGCATCTCCGCGCAAGAGAGTCCATAGACTACTCTCCGTTCCTGACAGAACTCCTTGATCTGAGAGAAGAATTACGGAAGATCTGCGAATAGGATATCACCGTTAACATAACAACATAAGGCTGCAGGCACTACACCTGCAGTTTTTTTGTAAACTGTTGTTGACATGACAACAAACTGTTGCATAAGAGCAAAATTGAACCGAAGTAAATATGATTTGCTTGAAAAATCGGTTGCAGAATGATA
>CACZSC010000056.1 GCA_902783755.1 uncultured Ruminococcus sp.
GGCGGAAGCGCTCTTCTCGCAGGTCTCGACAGGCTGATCTATGAAAGTACGCAGATCAGGACATATGTCGCGAAGAATCCCATCGACAGCGTTGCGCTGGGGATAGGAAAGATCATAGAAAACGATTCGAACGGAATAATAAACTACAGAGCCCGCTAGTCCTTTTCGGGAGGGGAAATGAAACAGTTTTTCAAAAACAAATTTTTCTACATCATAATAACCCTGGCTCTGATCGCCGTGATCGTTCCTACGGTCCTGCATTCAATGGGAGTCACTCCAATCGTCCGGAATGCCATAGGAACGGTGTTCACTCCTCTTCAGAAAGTGTCAAACTATGTAACGGAGGCTATCGACGGATTTTCAGCCTACTTCTATAAGTTTGACCAGCTCAGGGAGGAAAACAACCAGCTGAAGGAACAGATCGCCGATCTTCAGAGCAAGGTTTACGACGCCGACAATCTGGAAAAGATGTATGACTGGATGAGCGGCTTTCTGGAAATGAAGATCGCCCATACCGACTACCAGTTCCTGGCCGCATCGGTCACCGGACACGAGAACGGCAACTATTCGCGCATCCTGACGCTTGATGTGGGCAGCACGTCCGGAGTCAAACTCAACCAGCCTGTAGTGTCTTCTGAAGGCATAGTCGGAAAGATCACGGAAGTCGGCCTTAACTGGAGCAAGGTCACCACTCTTACACAGGCAAATTCCTCGGTCGGAGCCTATATAGAGCGGACCAAGGTCAGCGGCGTCTGCACCGGTAATTTCAGCCGGGCTTCCGAAGGCATCTGCGATCTCAACTACATCCCTGCAGAAAGTGACATTTCCGTTGGCGACCGCGTCCTCTCCACGGGCTCGGGCAGCGTATACCCTGAAGGGCTCGTCATAGGATACGTCGATTCCATTGCGACGGATCCGAACAGCCGGGGCCTGTCAGTAAGCGTGAAATGCGCCTGCAACTTCACGGAACTCAGCAAGGTGATGATAATCACCTCATTCGAACGAACCGATCCGGCGTCATAAGCAGGCAGCGCGATATCACAGAAAGGAGGTGCCGGAATGGGAAATCTCTTCGGAAAAATCAAAGAAACACTGGGGAAGCAGACACACACGCTCCGTGACATGAGCCTGAAAAACAATACCGGCATCTCGGAACGCCGCTTTGACATCTCTTCCCAAACCAGAGTCCCGCTCAAGGGCGACGGCGGCGCCATTGTCTTCGACAAATCCGCCGTACTCAAGGTCATTGTGCTGGCTCTGCTCCTTGTATTCTTCTGCCTTCTGCAGACAACTTTCTTCACCCGATTCAGGATATTCAATTCAGTCCCTGATCTGATCCTTCCGATGGTAGTAGCCGTCGCGATCTCGGAAAATGAAAAATGGGCTTCCATCTTCGGTCTTGTCGCGGGTATTATAATCGACGCCCTGTCCGGCTCGGCTCTGGTCCTCCTGCCTCTGCTCTACGTACTCGTCGGATATATCGCAGGGCTCCTGTGCATACACTTCTTCAGAGGTTCCTTCGTGGTCCGTCTGTCGTTCACGGTCATCACGTCCCTCCTGCGCTCGGTCGTCACATTCATAGTCGTAATATCCACCGTCGGCGGGGCCGACTTGGGCTCCGCTCTCTCAAAAGCTGCACTGCCCGAGCTTCTGGTCAACATCCTCTTCGCAGTTCTTCCCCATTTCATCGTATATATCTCGCTCAAAGGCGTCAACAAGACAAAGAAACAGATTTAGATAACATGGAACAAAACAAGACATCATCACCGGCCATCCCGGCTTCTCTCGCTCCGATGGCCGGATTTTCAGACCCTCCCTTCCGCAGGATATGCTTCAGGTACGGAGCCCGTTTTGCAGTCAGTGAAATGATATCCTCCGTAGCTTTGAAACAGAAGAGCGAAAAAACGGGCAGGCTTTCACGGATCTACGATGAAGGCGGGCCCGTCGTACTGCAGCTTTTCGGGCACGATGCCGATATCATGGCTGAAGCGGCTGACATACTGCTGACCGGCCGGTTCCCCGGCTGCAGCTACCACGCCTCCCCGGCGGGGATCGACATAAATATGGGCTGCCCAGTAAGAAAGATATATTCCTCGGGAGACGGCTCCGCCCTTATGGCGTCGCCCTCCGCCGCCTATGACATAACCCGGAAAGTCAGATCGGTATGTGAAAGATACGGCGTCCCCCTTTCAGTCAAATTCAGGCTCGGCACCGATGAGGAGCATATGAATTATGAGGAGTTCGGGGTTGCAGTCTCCGACGGCGGCGCCGGAAAACTGACCCTCCATACAAGGACCCGGACACAGATGTATTCCCCGCCCGCTCACCCCGAAGCCTGCCTGAAATTGCGCTCCGCCCTTGATCTTCACGGCCATGCCTCTGTGATCATCTGCGGAAACGGCGACATAAACAGCCGCGACTCCGCCAAATCATACCTGGACAACGGCTGTTCAGAAGTGGCGGTCGGCAGGGCCGCTCTTTCAGAGCCCTGGATCTTCAGAAAACTCAACGGAGATCAGGACACGCCCGGTTCCTCTGAGATCCTTTCCGTGATAATGGAGCTGGTAGAGGAATCATGCAGGTATTACGGCGAGGTGACCGGGATCAGGGAATCCCGTTCCAGGGCCGCTTACCTGTTAAAGGGCTTCCGCGGCTCGGCCCGCGTCAGGAACGAGCTCAACCATGCCTGCTCCGTATCGGAATTCAGAAAGATACTGGAAAAC
>CACZSC010000057.1 GCA_902783755.1 uncultured Ruminococcus sp.
AAATCGATGAACGTGCTTCTGTATTCTTCGGTAATAAATGCGTTTGCATAGTCTGTAAGCACTTTTGAAAACTCAAATGTGTCATCTCTTTTTATGCCTGATATCTCCCCGTCACCGCGATAGCATACGGCAGTGCCGGTAGCGAGATTTGCGTAAAATACGCTGCGGTAGTCGGACGAAAGGGCGGTTATCATGTTGTCCTGCTGTGCACGCAGTTTTTCCTGCTCGATGAGTTCGTCCTGAAGGGCGATACGCTCTTCGAGCTCCTGCTGCATCATCTCGGCTGTCTCTCGTTCAACCGCCAGCTTTGCGGCTTTTCTCGACTGAATGAGTATCATCGCAAACGCGCCGATAAGAACAAGTGCCGTAAGGGCCGACAGGATAAGGCTTCTCGTAACTATCCCTTCCGAGATCGAATCTATCTGTTCGCTAATGACACTCTCCCTTATAAGATATGTGAGCATCCAGTCCGTGCGGCGCACCGGCACGTAATGCATCGTTTCCTTTATGCCGTTGTAGGTAAACGAAATGACACCGCTCCTTCCTTCTGAAAAGTCGCTGCGCGTCTTTTCGATATCATATCCTTCTTCAAAAGTTGCGGTCTCGAGTGCGGAAAGAAGATTTGCGTCGCTCGAGAGTCCTCCTAGTGTCATGTTCGTAAGGGATTTTCCGTCTGTAGCATATATGTTGCAGAATGTGGTATTGTTCGTTCCGGACTGGAATGAGAGGTTCTCGAGCATATAGTCCATGTCGATCTCCATGAAGCATACGACAAGGCTGTGGCCCTCGAACGGCAGATTGTCCGTCGGAACGGCGATAATGACTTTTTTATTGTTGCCTTCGGAATTCTTCATAGATATCTCGGGCTCGCTGAGGCTGTTCGGATCGAATGCATACTGATCGATATCCGTCCGTGTTCCCCGGGATGTATATATGAGACCGGTCTCATCGACAAATGCGAACTTGTCCAGAGCGTAGAGCTGCTTCATACGATACTGGTACGCCTGAAGCTTATCAACGGAAGACAGATCATCTTTTTCCATAAGGCGAAGTGCAACATCCAGATCGTTGATATAGTCCGAAAGCGTGGAAGCAAGTACCTGTTCACGCCTGGCCGCGAGCTCATCCAGATACAGAAGGCTGACATTTCTTACGGCCTTCTCCGTATCCCGGCTCGCATGATGTCCGTTCCAGTAAGTACCCGCTATCAATATGATCCCGACAATGATGCTGCATACTATCGCAAGCATCATCGTATTGTTTTTTCCCTCTTTTCCCATTACAGCATTACACCTCTTCTGCCGAAGTTTTATTTGATTTGATCAACTGTTACAGTTTTCACGCAACAGCTGTCTTTATTTTACACTACTAACAGATGATATGCACTTATTTTACGCCGTTTGTTATGTAAACCATGTGTCGACTATTTTCTCTATCAACACACGGTCTGCCGGAAGCCAGTTGACGGTGTCGAGTTCATCTTTTGACAGCCATTTTGCAGCCTCTGCTTCCTTTAACTGAAGTTCGCCCGCTGCGATCTCTGCCCGGAAGCAGTCCATGGACAGATGAAACGTCGGGTAATCATATTCTATTGTTGATATGAGGTCTCCGACCCTGATCGTAGCTGTAAGCTCTTCTTTTATCTCACGTACGAGAGCCTGCTGCGGAGTCTCTCCCTCCTCTATCTTCCCTCCGGGAAACTCCCACCGGCCTTTGAATTCACCGTAACCTCTGGCGGTCGCGAATATTTTTCCGCCTTCCCGTATGACCGCTGCGACAACTCTTACTGTCTTAGACACCGTGTTTTCTCCGTTCTGATGATGTTATCACTGCCCAAACAGTGCTTGTGCCATTTTCATCCTTTCAGCCACTTCTACGTCAAACGGACATCTGCTCTCACAGCTTCTGCATCCGATACATGCAGATGCCGTAGTGCCGAGTGCTTCGTAGTGGGCTTTTACGCTTTCCGGTACTTTTTCCTGGGATACGGCAAGATCGTAGAACTTATTGACCATTGCGATATCTATATTGACCGGGCAGGGTTTGCAGTGCCCGCAGTACGTACACTGGCCCATATATGAATGCTTTGGGGCGGACGCGATTACCGAGGCATAATCAAGTTCCTCCGGCGCAGCCGTTTCATAAGATACTGCCTCATCGATCTGCTCTTTTGTATCATAGCCGCAAAGTATCGATGATACCCCGGGCCTTGTCAGTGCATAGTGAATGCACTGCTTCGGGGTAAATGCAACTCCGAACGGTGAACGTTTTTCATCAAACAGTGCCCCGCCGAAATAACCCTTCATGACGGTGATGCCGATTTCCTTTTCTTCACACAGGCGGTATATCTCTGCCCTCTCCGGATCGATCCCGGAATAATCCCCGTCATATTCCCCGAACATGGAATCAAGGTCTTCCGTTGCCGGCCGCATATCAAATGCGGGATTGACCGAATACAGGAGCATTTCTATGAATCCTGTTTCAACGGCCTGTTTTGCGATCCTCGGATTGTGGGTTGACAGGCCTATATGCTTTATCACCCCTTCGTCGTGAAGTTTATGGACATACTTTATGAAGTCGGTGTTCATGCACAGATCCCAGTCTTCCCGGGCATCTATGTAATGTATCATCCCAAGGTCGATGTAATCCGTCTTCATGCGCACCAGTATGTCTTCAAATGCCGCGGGCACATGCTTCATATCCCTTGTGCGTACGTACTGCCCGTTCTGATATGTCGACCCTATATGGCCCTGTACGATCCAGTTCTTCCGGTTACCGCTCATAGCCTCCCCGATGATGTCCCTTGATTTCGGATCCGGCATCCAGCAGTCGATGATATTGATCCCTTTCGACGCAGCATGTCTGATAAGTTCCACGGACTCGTCAAATTCATGGCGTTCGAGCCACTCTCCGCCAAATCCGATCTCGCTGACCTTAAGCCCGGTCTTTCCAAGTGTCCTGTATCTCATTTCGCCTCCCATATATCACAACCTGTTTCCGCACTTCGGGCAGAACTCGAAGTCCTCATCCGTTGTATATCCGCAGTTTTTGCACCTCTTTACGCTGTATCCCCTCTCCACGACCCTCGTCAGGTCCTCCTGACGTATCTGCACATCATCACCCCGTGCGATACTCCGGCCCACCTCGGGATCTAGTTCATAGACAGCATTGCAGCACGTAGTCTCAACGAAGTATCTTTTTCCCCATTTAATAAGCGGAATGAAGAACAGCGAAAGCACGGTATATGTCATAAATACCCGGTAACTGCCGTAGGAGTCGCATATGGGACATGTCATGACCTGGTTATGGTCAAAGTCTTTGCGTCCGTTTGTGATCCCCATGATAAAAAGCATGTTTATACCTCGTTGATTTAGTATAACCTAAATATACTGCATTGGCCATATTTACGGTAAGTTCTTTCTTTTCCTATGCCCAGGATATATAATAGGAACATGAGAAGGATCTTTATCATCATTGTCAATGTGATAATCATAGCCGCCATAATGACCTTCGTCGTTCTCTACTCCGGAGCCAAAAGCCGGGATTCCTACCGCAGACAGATAGAGAATTTCGAGAACACGACCGTGACCATGGAGCAGGTGACGGAGAACTACCTTGAAGGCGAGCAGCAGATCTGCGATGTATGGGCGCGCTATATCAATAACTCCGCCATGACCATGGAAGCGGCGGTAGATTTTATCCGCGCCTCTCACGTGCTTAAGAACACTTCGGCACATCTGATCTTCCCCGACACGCTCACGGGCCTTTCCACACGCCCGAAACAGGGCACAGACGATGACTATGCCGTCTCCTATGAGCGGGTCGACCTCCTGGGCAACATGAAATGGGATGACGAGATCGGGGATTCGATCAACATCACCCGTGCTTATACAAATCCGATGAACGGCGAGCAGTCACTTGCTTTCTGCAACACGGTAACGCTCACCGATCCGGAAAGTGATACCCCGAAAACCGCTTTCCTGCTGCGTGTCATTCCGATCTCTGAGCTTGAAAAGAAATGGGTTTTTCCGCAGACGGAGCTTGTGAACGCCGAGCTGTCCATGATCGATGCCGACGGCGATTATATCATCAAGGGATACAGCTTCAAAAACTCCAGTTTCTTCGAGTTCTACAAATCATATAATCCGACGGATCCCGAATCAGCCAACGAGCTGTTCGAAAGGATCACTTCATCGACGGGCTCCGTTACGATGCAAAACTCGCACGGGCAGGAGTGCATACTTGCCTTTACCCCCGTGGATGCCACATCCGGCTGGACGATGCTCGGTTTCGTACCGGCGGAGGACCTTCATGTGGATAAGGAAAACTGGCTGCTTTTCGGCGTCGTTTCCGCAGGTCTTTTGATACTGTTCCTGTGCGACATGTTCCATGTGCTCTTCCTGAACAGGCGCCTTCAGGCCACGGTCAGGGAAGCCGAAGCCGCTAACAAGGCAAAGACCGATTTTCTCTCAACCATGTCACACGACATCCGGACCCCCATGAACGCGATCATAGGCCTTACGACGATCGCCGAGAAAAATCTCGGGGACGTGCAGTCGACCGAGGAAAGCCTCCGGAAGATCAGCCTTGCCAGCAATCATCTTTTGACACTAATCAACGACATCCTGGATATATCAAAGGTCGAGAGCGGAAAGCTCAAGCTCAGTCCCCTTACATTCTCCATCGTGGAAACGGTCGAGAACCTTGTGAACATCTCACAGCCGATGATCAACGAAAAAAATCTCGAGTTCAGCTTCCATATCAACCGGATGGAAAAAGAATACCTGTATACGGACCAGCTGCGTCTTAATCAGATCTATATCAATATACTCTCCAACGCGATCAAATATACGGAACCCGGCGGACGCGTCAGCGTGGACATGCGCGAGGAAACAAGCCCCACGCCCGGCTGTGTGCGCCTCGTCTATGTCGTAGAGGATACGGGCATCGGCATGAGCTCCGAGTTCATCGAGACCATGTACCAGCCTTTCTCGCGGCAGATAGACAGCCGTGTGAACAGCATCCAGGGGACCGGTCTCGGCCTGGCGATCACAAAGCAGATGGTCGAGCTGATGGGCGGGACGATAGAATGCGAAAGCGTCCAGGGCAAGGGAACTACTTTTACCGTCATACTCGATATCCCGGTAGCCGACAGGCAGCGTGAGGATATGAAGCTCGACCCCGTTAACGTTCTGATCGTTGATGATGACGAGGTAATGCTTGCGACGGCTGTTGACACCCTTGAGTCTCTCGGTGCCACAACGGAGCAGGCTCACAGCGGTCCGGAAGCGCTCGGCATGATCGAGCACAGGCATCTTTCTGGGAAGGATTACGATGTCGTCATCGTCGACTGGAAAATGCCCGAACTTGACGGCATACAGACCATCAACCGGATCCGTTCGGATATAAACACCGATATCCCGATCCTGCTCATTTCCGCGTATGACTGGTCGGATATTGAAGATAAGGCAAAAGAGGCAGGTGCGATCGGCTTCGTCAGCAAACCGCTCTTCCGCTCCACTCTCTATGACAAGATCAACGATCTTATCGGGAAGGAGTCGAGATCCACAGAGCCCGCGGAAGATTATTCCGACCTGAAGGGACTTAACATACTCGTAGCCGAGGATAATGACATAAACTGGGAGATCATCTCCGCCATGCTCACAATGTTCGGGATCACCGCCGACCGCGCTGAAAACGGTCGTGTATGCGTGGATAAGATAAGCTCGGCCGAAAAGGACCATTACGCTCTCGTCTTCATGGACGTACAGATGCCGGAGATGAACGGTCTCGACGCAACAAGGGCGATCCGCAAATTGGAGGATCCCTCTGCTGCCTCCACTCCGATAGTTGCCATGACGGCGGACGCTTTTTCGGAAAACGTTACGGAATGCCTGAACGCAGGAATGAACGGGCATATCGCAAAGCCCATAGATATCAAACTTGTCATCAAAGAGATCCGAAGGATCCGGGAAGAAAGGAACTTATCATGAAAAAGACAATGTGTATGGTTTTATCGATAGTTTTGAGCATGGGGCTCATCGCATGCGTACCGGTGGTACAGCCGCAGGAAGCACCTGCAGTCGAGGAAGGCTTCAAACCGTCTCTTGACACTGCGACGAGCTGCCACATCAACGTTGCCGGAGGTTACGACAACTTTGAGGCACTCGAGGCCGAATTTGACCGTTTCAACGAGCATTATCCGAACGTGGAGCTCATGTTCACGAAGGTCGATGACTATAACAACATGATCGGTACCGTCCTTGACGGAAACGATGCTCCCGACATATATGTCAATTACTCATGGATGTACGGCCGTGATCAGTATAAGTCTTCCATAGACCATGCCGAGAACCTCGCGGATCCCACGCTTGGCCTCGATCTTGACTGCATCCGCAGCAATATCATCCTGAACACGGGTGACGGCACGCTCCCGATGGTCCCGGTTTTCGCAAACACCTACGGCATGCTCGTGAACAAGACCCTTTTCGAAAAAGAAGGCCTGAGCATTCCCACGACCTATCAGGAGCTTGTAACAGTGTGTGAAGAGTTTATCAAAAAAGGTTATAAGAGCCCGTTGATGGGCTTTACCAACGAGGAGACCACATCGCTCTTCTCTCTGGCGAGCTATCCGTTATTCTGCGGGACCATAGCTAAAGATGCCGAGGCAGTCAAAAAGCTCAACGACCTTGACCCCTCGGCCGGCGAGTATATGCGCCCTACCCTTGAGAAGATGGCAGAGTTTATGGATTCCGGCTGTGTGAACCTTGATGAGTGCGCAGCCATCGAGAACAACTATGATGCCGTTATCCTAAGATTTTTCGAGGGCGACGTTCCGATGATGACCGGCTCCGGTGATACCGTTTCCGGTACCGAGAAACGCGAGAGCCGTTCGGATGCGTTCATCGCCAACCCGTTTGAATACACATTCGTGCCCATTCCCATGTCCGATGAAGGCGCTAACTTCCTCGACATGCCAAACCTCCAGTTCTCTGTCAACAAGGACAGCAAGAACCTTGACATGGCAAACGAGTTCATGCGTTTCCTCATCACTTCCGAGGAACTCAACAATATGGCACAGAAAAAAGGTCTCATGTCCCCGACAAAAGACCTCTCCTTCAACAGCATGTATGCCGCATTCGGTGATGTTCCGGCAGACCGCATCCTCTCCCCCGAAGAGTTCGGCTTAATCGACGATGCTGTCGTACAGTTCCGCCACGCCGATTACGGTGTCGCAACCGGTACCATGACAGTAGACGAAGCAGTTGCCGCCTACGGCTCCTTCGAGCAATAAGTAAG
>CACZSC010000058.1 GCA_902783755.1 uncultured Ruminococcus sp.
AATTCGTCCTCCGGCCAATGCCAGAGGACTTTTATTTTTCCTCTCAAGAAAGGAAACGACATGGTAATTACTGAACTGCTTGAAAGAAACGCAAAGCTTTATCCGGACGACGTGGCGCTTGTTGAGATCAACCCGTCAAACCAGCCGGATCCGGCTCTCACCTGGCATGAATACGCGCTGATCGAATCCGCCCCCGGGGAGAGATACCGCAGGGAGCTCACATGGAAGGAATTCGACGTCAGGGCCAACAGGTTCGCCAACCTGCTCCTCACGAGAGGCGTGAAGAAAGGCGACAAGGTTGCCATACTGCTCATGAACTGCATCGAATGGCTGCCCATATATTTCGGTATACTCAAGACCGGAGCCATCGCGGTTCCCATGAACTACAGGTATTCGGCAGATGAGATACAGTACTGCGCGGAGCTTGCTGACGTGTCCGCACTCATTTTCGGCTATGAGTTCATCGGACGCATGGACAGCATATTCATGGCTCTAGAGAACATAAAGGATTTCTTCTACGTCGGAAAAGAAGAGGATACCCCGGTATACGCCGACAACTACAGGCTGGTATCGTACTGTTCCTCAGTTACGCCCGCGGTTGAATATGGCGAGGATGACTACGCAGCCATCTACTTCTCTTCCGGAACGACCGGGTTCCCGAAAGCCATACTACACGCCCACAGGGCTCTCATAAACTCCTGCAGGACCGAACAGAACCACCACGGCCAGACCAGGGACGACGTGTTCCTCTGCATCCCTCCGCTGTATCATACCGGAGCCAAGATGCACTGGTTCGGAAGCCTGATCTCTGCCAGCAAGGCAGTCATCCTCAGGGGAGTCTCCCCGGAATGGATACTCAGAGCCGTATCCCATGAGAAATGCACCATCGTATGGCTGCTGGTGCCCTGGGCGCAGGACATCCTCGACGCAATAGACAGAGGCGACGTCAAGCTTGAAGACTACAGGCTCGACCAGTGGAGGCTGATGCATATAGGCGCTCAGCCAGTGCCTCCGTCACTCATCAAGAGATGGAAAAAGGTATTCCCGAACCACCAGTACGACACAAACTACGGTCTTTCTGAGTCCATAGGTCCCGGATGCGTGCATCTCGGGGTCGAGAACATTGAAAAAGTTGGAGCCATAGGGGTCCCCGGATATCTGTGGGAAGCAGACATCATAACCGCTGACGGAAGATCCGCCGGCACCGAGGAGGTGGGGGAACTCATCGTCAAAGGACCCGGTGTCATGCTCTGCTACTACAAGAACGAAAAAGCCACCAACGAGGTCCTCAAAAACGGATGGCTCTATACCGGAGACATGGCTAAGCGGGACAAGGACGGCTTCATCTATCTGGTAGACAGGAAGAAGGACGTCATCATCACCGGCGGCGAGAACCTGTATCCCGTTCAGATCGAGGACTTCCTCAGAAGGAACGACAAGATCAAGGACGTGGCCGTAATTGGCCTCCCTGACGACCGTCTCGGAGAAATCGCCTGCGCCATAATCGAGCTCAAGCCGGAATGCACCTCAAGCGAAGAGGAGATGAACAAGTTCTGCCTTGATCTCCCACGATATAAGAGACCGAGAAAGATCATATTCGCCGAAGTACCGAGAAATCCCACCGGAAAGATCGAAAAGCCGAAGCTCAGAGAGAAATACTGCGGCATGTCCCTAGTGGAGTCGCAGACAACAAGATAATATTCATTTTATAGGAGGTTTCCATGATATCAGCCAATTCCATCGATTCGACCGCTCTCTTCAAGATCGGTTACGGCCTGTATGTTCTGACATCCAATGACGGGTCAAAGGACAACGGATGCATCGTGAACACAGTCACCCAGATATCCAACGCACCGGAGCGTATCTCGGTTTCAGTAAGCAAACTGAATTATACACATGACATCATAAGAGACACCGGCATATGCAATGTGAACTGCCTGACCACGGAAGCCCCCTTCTCCCTTTTCCAGGATTACGGCTTCAGGAGCGGCAGGGACTGCGACAAATTCGAAGGCAAGGAACTGAAACGGACACCCAACGGACTGGTATATCTCGAGGAGAACGTCAACTCCGTGATCTCCCTCAAAGTCGAGAACTATCTCGACATGGACTCACACGGGCTGTTCGTTTGCAGGATAACCGAATCCGGGGTGATCTCCCAGAAGGAAAGCATGACATACGCCTACTACCATGCGAACGTCAAACCGAAGCCCCAGCCCAAAAAGGTCAAGGGCTTCGTCTGCAAGATCTGCGGCTATGTCTATGAGGGCGAGGAACTGCCGGCGGACTTCATCTGTCCCATATGTAAGCATCCCGCCTCGGATTTTGAGCCTCTGGTCTGACCCATGTGAACAAAAAAGGCCGGACAGATCATTTGAAGTGACCTGTCCGGTTTTCTTATTGTCTCAACTTATTTGTCCAGAGCGTAGAACCCGTGGTTCTGGTCGTTTACCCTGTCACGGTTCATCCATTTTCCTCTTGTGAAATCCGGGATCTCCTGGGGAGCTCCGCCCATAGCGATGGACGCTTCGGACAGCGGGGTGATGGACATCCAAGCCGCCGTGTCGTAAGTGTCGATGGGAGGAACCACGCCTTCATGCAGAGCTCCGAAGTAAGCGTCGAATATGAGCCAGTCCATGCCGCCGTGACCGCCCTTCACGCCTTCTTCCTCAAATCTCTTCCATACGGGATGTTCCCATTCCTTCCTGTATTCCTCCACATTGTTGTGGAAGTCTTTTCTCTCGTCCGGGGGAAGTTCGTCCCCGTGGACACTGTCAAGGAACACGCAGTTCGAGACTTCGGAGAAGAATCCCGCCGTGCCTCTTATGGTGAAGTTCCTTGAATAGAACCTCGGCAGGCATGTGTCGTTCGTCAGTGTGATCAGCTCGCCGTTTGCGCACTTGATGTTCGTCTTGACGATGTCTCCCTGGGCAAAAGGATAGTCGCGGAGTTCCGGATCCACGTTCTGGTTGTGCTTTGCGTATTCGTTCAGGCCGTGTGAGCACGAAGCCATGGCTGACAGAGTCAGCATCCTGTTGCCGCGGTTTATGTCGAGTATCTTGGCGATGGGACCTATTGAGTGGGTCGGGTAGTTCTCGCAGTTGCGGTTCTTGTAGTTCCTGAGCCTGTAATGCCGCCTTTCGCCTCCGAAGGCTATCTCGCACCTGAGGTCATGCTGATATCCGCCCTCAGCGGCTACGATCTTTCCGAACAGTCCCTCCCGGACCATTCTCATGACCATCATCTCGTTCCTGTCATAGCAGCAGTTCTCCAGCATCACGCACTGGATCCCGGTCCTCTCGTATGTGTCGACGATGTCCCAGCAGTCCTGGAGCGAATATGCGCCGCCGACTTCTATGGCGACCTGTTTTCCCCTGTTCATGGCGTACAGAGCCGCAGGAACATGATTGTCCCATGCCGAGAAGATGAGTACCACATCAACGTCGTCCCGGTCGATCACTTCCCTGTAGTCAGTGGTCCCGAAAATGTCGTTCCAGCCCTTCTTGTTCCTGCAGTATTCGATGGCTCTGTCTACCCTGTCCTGGTATGTGTCGCACACTGCCGTTATGACAGTATCGTCACGTTCTGTGAGGATGACCTCCACATGTCCCTGGCCGCGGCCTCCGAGCCCTATAACGCCTACTCTGAATGTTTCCATAGCACACCCAATCCTTTGTATTTCGTTCGATAGCTATTATATCATCCCTGTTTTTTCTGTCAATAATATTATGGCCTAATTTGACGCTTTTTAGAACGGGAAATTGGCTCTTATCTACAAACAGACGGTGTTTCCATATATTAACAATAAGGAAAAAACTTGCATTTTAGCCACATTTGTAGTATCATAGTATTTGTGAAATTTTGTGATATAGAACCTTACATACGGAAGATTACTGAATGAGGAGCTCCAATGGCTGACAACAAGAAGAAAAAGTCAACTGTCAAGAAAACCGCTTCCAGATCCACTGCTTCAAAGAGCGCACCGGCCAAGCGTACGACCTCAAACGCCAAGCAGGCGAAACAGCAGCAGATCAGGACTCCGGCAAAAGCGGCTGTCCGCGTAAAAAAGGAACATCCGGTGCTGACCAAGGCCCTCCCCTATATACTCATAGTGATAGGGGTCCTTATCGGCGTGTGCTGCATTTTCGGAGAAGGCAACGTGGGCGGAGCCATAAAGAACTTCCTGACTGGTCTCTTCTCAGCGGCCGCATACGGTATACCGCTCCTGCTCATCATAAGGGCTCTGCTTCTCCAGCGCGACAGGAACGAGGGCCAGTCGGTGATCAGATCCATAGGGTACTTCCTTGTGCTCCTGTTCTCCTCGGCGGTCCTTCACATACTTGCCGGCGGAGCTGAGACCATCGCTCCCTGGGAACACTACATCCCCGGCCAGAGCAATATAGGCGGAGGATTCTTCGGCGGATTCGTGGGCCAGCTGCTTCTGGGCGGATTCGGAAAAGTCGCCGCACTCATAATCCTCTTCGTAATTCTGACAGCCCTCGTTCTGTATATCGGCGGATTCACACCGAGAGGCATAATCATCTGGATAAGATACAAGCTCAAGGTGGCAAGCGAGAGACGAGCCGAAAGGAAGCAGCAGCTTGCCGAACAGAGGCAGAACGCCCCGGTGCCCCAGAGAAAACTGAAGGAAGAGGAGTATCTTGCCTACCTGAAGGAAAAGAGAAAGAAGAACAGGATAGAGGAATA
>CACZSC010000059.1 GCA_902783755.1 uncultured Ruminococcus sp.
CTCCTTTGCCAGCGCTGCGATCCCTAGAAGTGCAGCGAAGAATGCTCCGCCGAGGCCGAGCACATTTCCGCACTCTACGGCAAAGTAACCCTTGTATTCCCCGAAGTTCAGCTTGTCCATGTTGAATGCAGCGGAGAAACCGCCCATCTCGGAGAACATGCTGCCTATATCGTTCATCTGTCCTTTCATCTGCGGGTATATGACTATAGCCGTAAGGAGCATTCCCGCGATGACTGCTGTCCATATTATGAGCTTTATCTTATCTCTTTTGAGTTCGTGAAGAAAGAGAGTCATCTTATTTGTCCTCCTTCTCATAGTAATGCATGAAAACATCCTCTATATCAGGATCCGTCAGTGATATGTCTTCGAATTCCAGGCCTGAAAGAGATCTTATGAGGTCGTTGGGATTTCCGCTGTAAAGGAAGCTTGCGACTCTGTCGCTGAGATCGGCATCCCTCATCCCTTCGATCTGAGGAAGTGAATCTATACCATGGATGACAACCCTTTTGATACCGGTACCGGTAAGCTTGCCTACCGTATCCTGCCTTATGAGTCTCCCTTCCCGGATGATTCCCGCCCTGTCGCAGTATCTTCCTATTTCGGAAAGGACATGAGATGAAAGGAACACCGTCGCGCCGTCCCTGTTGCGCTCCTTCAGAAGCTTGAAGAATTCCCTCTGTATCAGAGGGTCCAGACCGCTCGTCGGCTCGTCCAGGATGTACAGTCTCGGTCTGTGCTGCATCGCGGCAACGATACCCACCTTTTTCCTGTTTCCGAGGGAAAGCTCGTTTACTTTTCTTGTCATGTCGAGATCCAGCCTTTCCGCAAGGATCTTTGCTTCCGCGCTGCAGTCCTTTTTCCGGAGCTTAGCTGAGAATTCAAGAACCTCCCTGACACGCATCCCGCTGTAGAAAACAGCCTCGGAGGGAAGATAACCGGTCTCTTTGAGTATGCTCTCTTTTTCTTTTTCTATATCCATGCCGAGAACAGCTGCTGACCCGCCTGACTTTTTGATCAGGCCGAGAAGCGTACGTATGGTGGTGCTCTTACCTGCTCCGTTCGGTCCTATGAATCCGTAGATCTCGCCTTCCTCGACAGAAAGATCAACATTCTCGATACCTCTCTTCTTTCCGTAATACTTTGTAAGTCCGTTTGTTTCTATAGCCTTCATATACACCTCATATTTGCGTTCAAGACTGCCTTTACCAATTTTACACCCATGACAAAAAGAAGACAATAGTTTTCATTGTTATGCTGCAGGCAAAAAGATAACTCCGGAAGAACACGTCAACTACCTCCGAATTTTCACATTTATGTTTATATACATCATATACCTTTACTGTCAATATGTATTGCATAATTGTAAGGAATTTGGAATAATTGTAAGAAGAGAGACCGTCATTGCTTTTGAGGCAGTAACGGTCTCTCTGAATTATTCATTGACTTCGCGCCGTTTCATTCTGATGTATTTGCGTTCCCAGTCAGGGTCTCTGTAAGAGCTGTATTCCTCCATCTGGCATCCGCGGCAAAGATCATCGGATATCTCAAGGATCACATCGATGAGCTCAAGGTCCTTTTTCCACTTTTCATCTATGGCTGAGTATCCGAGCAGTGCCCCCAGTATGTTTCCGGTGACCGATCCTGTGGAATCGCTGTCTCCGCTGTGATTCACAGCTGCAGTGATACCGTCTGAAAAGCTGTCCTGATGCCTGAGTGAGCAGTATACCGATATCGCAAGAGTCTCTTCGGCTACCCAGCCTTCGCCGAGCCTTCTGATGTTTGCAGTGTCCGCATCACCGTTCTCCGACAGCTCGATGGCCAGATCGATCAGCCCGGTGAGATCATTGAGATGCGCATCTCCATCGAAAATCTCAGATACGGTCTTTTCGGCGTCCAGGATGATCTCCCTGAGGGTCAGATCGCGTCTTCCGAATATGATACGGTTTATAATGTGCGCCAGGAAAGCCGCAGGCATATAACCGAGAGAATGGCCGTGAGTTATGGCGGCGATCTGCGCAGCTTCCATGTCTATTGTCTTTATATCGATGCCGTCATAAGCCAGACCCACTGGTGCGATCCTCATGATTCCGCCGCACCCCTTGCTGCTGTTGACAGGATCGCTTATATAGTCGTCGTCAGGAGTATATCTTCCTTTTCTCGCGCTTATGCCAGAAAGACAAGTGTTTCCCGGGGCTCTTCGAGCATACAGTTCAGGTACATCCGAAAGCCATGACTTTGAGCTGTTAAATTCTCCGCTGTCATTCGAAAGGTGCTCCTTAAATGTCTCTGACTGTGTCACGAGCCAGTCGTTGTATGATAGGCTGACGTAGCATCTGGGCCAGGCACCGATGCCACGCAGTTTTTGCCGGGTCTCTCCCACAAGAATCCCGTTCGCAGTGAACAGGGTCATCTGTGTATCATCTGAGATCAGAGCCTTGCCCGTCATTCCGTCGATATCATATGAAATGATGCCTTCGAAACCGTATTTTGTATATATCTGTTCAAGAGTAAGGAATTCAACCGGATATCCGAGAGCGTCTCCTGCGGCTCCGCCCGCAAGGCATCCCCTTATCCTGTCGAGGTTTACCTCTTTCCTCCTGATCCTTTCAGAAACTTCTTCGATTTCCCGCTTGTTTTCTTCTGCGTAAAATGATTGC
>CACZSC010000060.1 GCA_902783755.1 uncultured Ruminococcus sp.
CGCCGTCAGATAAGGAAACAGGTTGAAGTCCTGATATATCACAGAAAGGCTCTCACGCCTGATCTTCAGGCAGTCTGCCGTTTTCGTGTTCTCCCCGTTGATGATCACGTCTCCGGAAGTTGGTAGGCGCAGACCGGCGAGAAGCGACAGCAGCGTAGTCTTGCCGCATCCGCTGGCTCCCACGATCGCGTAGAACCTGCCGGACTCGAAAGTATATGTTATCCCCTGTACGGCCTTTGTGTGCCGTTTTTTTGTTTTGTACTCGTAACAAACGTCTCTGATCTCGATCTGCATCATTCTTTCCTCCCGCTCAGGCTGAGAACGTCTCTGTTCAAAACACTCACTACCACGACCGTAATGCCAGCGATCTCCGCGGCGAAGGACGCCGCGACGGTGATCCACGGAGGACTGTATCCCGTGACTGCGTATGATACTGCTATGGCCGCCGCTATCCCAATCAGTGAGAACAGGGCGAGCTCGCATATCACTTCGGCCCATATCATCCGTTTTTCTGAACCCATGACGAGCTTCAGGGCGAATATCTTCTCGTTCCTCTTTGAAATAATGGAACCGATTACGAATCCTACTCCTATTGAGACCGCTACGGTAAGCATACCGCATACCGCGAATATATTCCTGTTGGTTTCAAGTGAACGTATCGTGGTTTTTAGAACATCATCATAAATTGACAAAGCGTATATGTAGTATTTGTATATTGCCCCTTCCCACTCCTGAGGAACCCCTTCCGGATCAACTTTTGCAAAGTATCTTGAAGCGCACTTTTCCCAAAACTCGTCTATTCTGTGGTTATCAATGATATCTGCGTAGAGAGAATCTGCATGTATGATTTCATCCAGTTTCAATTCTTCTTCTGCTACGATAGCCCATGGGCAGTAAACGATTTCCTTAAATCCCCGGTAAGTCCCCGCGACTACAAAACGGATCGTGTCTGAAATACTATCGTCATACTCGTTCAAGAAGGTTATTTCCAGTTCCCGGCTTGTATACAATGATTCCGGCACAACACAGAAATACCCGGTTCCTTTAAAAACGGAACTGTCATACCCCTCATCCCATGATATGAAAGATTCCTCTTCAGGCCTTAATTCTCTTGCAACCGAAATATCATTCAAGCCCGAAACGGTCACCGTTTTCCCGTTGACAGCTGCTCTGCAGTTTGACTTTATCCGAACATTGTGAACATAGTCGAGAAATGATACTTCAGAAAATGTATTGCTGTACCTAGGATCTTCCAGAAATAGATTTACCGCCCAGTTTGCAATGCTTAAGTCATTGTCGCTTGTACCGGTAAGATTTGTGATCGCACACTGGACCCTTATACTGGAGTACGTCTCTTCTATTTGTTTTTCAAGCTCTGCCTCTCCGGCATTCAGAAGACAGATCAGCAGAACGATTACCGCCATACATGCTGCTGTAATGATTCCGGGCACCGGGTTCCTAGTTATTCTTTTAATTAAAAACAACATGTAATTCCCTCTGACTCTCCTGTTTATTCAACAGCGCTTTTTGACGCCACCAGCCTGGACGATATATATATGATGACTGCTGTTGCCGCCAGCTCCACCAGCGCCGTGAGCACTCCGACAGGATTTGAAATCACGGGAGAAAACTCACTTTCAAAACTCATGGAAACCATGAGGGATTTCACGATCCGCTCCATAAGAGCAAGTGCCAGGATCACTCCGGCCACCGAGCCCAGTAAGGCTATTGCGAACCCGTTTGAGAACAGCTGCCGAGTAATGGTCTTCTTTTCAGTGCCAAGAGAGTTCATTCTGATGGCATCCGGTTTACGGTGAATAATGAATATATAAACGAAGGCCGCCGTCAGAATCAACCATGTTAGGATACCCGCCGCCAGTATTACTGGTGACACCTTGAAGTATTCATCAAGCGCGGGTTTTATATCAGAATACCCCCTGTCGTAGTACACAAGGACACCGTTCATGCCATCTTCACTCAAATATTCTTCAATTTCATTTATTGAACCGTTTTTCAGAACAATCGATGAGAAAAACCCCCAGTCTGTCGTATACGATTTGCCCTCCTGTGTCCCTTCGGGAACAAAGATCGTGTTGGGTGTAAAATCATATGTGCCGCTGCTCCACTGTTCTTTCTGCCTGTATATTCCGATAACTTCA
>CACZSC010000061.1 GCA_902783755.1 uncultured Ruminococcus sp.
AGATGCCGGTGGACAGCCTCTACAGGAACAAGGTCTTCGAGGATCTTACCAGATATGTGGAGGCACTGGATCAGAGCAAATACCTGACGAACATCTTCGATGCCACGAAGGTCGGGGAGAAGATGTATTCGATCATACTCACCTACTCCGTCCAGACAATGTTCGCCAAGTCCAAGTTCGTGGGTACTGAGCCCGGGTGGACCTTCGAAAGGTTCATGCAGGTGCTCAATACCATGCCCGAGGGCATGGAGGCGTTCTGGGGCCTGAGCAGGGATGAGATCATGAACCTGTTCTTCGGTAACTCTCTGGATTCCCTCGTGAACTGGGATACCGGCGAGACGGAGTTCGAGACCCAGGGGTTCATCGATTTCATCAAGTATCTGAAGAACTGCCGCGAAAAGAACATATATACGGAGTTCTACGAATCCATGGGAGACGATTACGACGAGGAGAAGTACAGGGAATTCAACGAGAAGACAGAGCTCAAGTATTTCCGCGACGAGGCTCTCATTGAGAACTACTATGTAAGTTCCATGGTAGACCTCCTTTATCTGCAGCAGACTTTCGCCACCAAGGACATCACTGCCATCGGTTATCCGACAAGATCAGGGAACGGGATGCTGATCACCCCGCAGTGCGAGATGGCCATAGGCGCCAGATCCAAGGCGAAGGACCAGGCCTGGGAGTTCATAAAGTTCATGCTGGACGACGATGAGTTCTACAGCACCTACTGGGGATTCACGGTCAACAGGGAAAACATGGATGAAAAGGCCAGAAACGCGAAGGACAACTGGGGGGACGGCGATTACATCGACGAATGGACCCTCAACTGGTGGAAGGAATCCGGGTATTCCCAGGAATACATCGATTACCAGACCGCAAGGAACGTGAAATTCTCCGAAGAGGCCGTGCAGCAGATGTATGACCTCATAAAGGGAGCGACGATGGTCTCAAGGACCGATCCGGGACTGGTTGAGATCATAAAGGACGAGCTTTCCTCATTCTTCGGCGGCACCAAGAGCGCCGAGGAGACCGCAAGGATCATTGCCGGAAGGGCAAGGACATACATCTCCGAACACTCTTAAAACAGTATATAATTCCGGGATTTCCTCACTTGACGGAAAGGGGTACGGACCGCGACGGTCCGCACCCCTTTTCAGCTTGCGGTGACAAAATGCTGATCATGCACTTATTGTTTTCCGGAAGCATCCGTGTAGCTGCACGGAGACATGTAGAACTTTTCGAGTTCTATGAACCATTTGCCGGGAGTGTCAGTCGAACGCCTGAATCCGAGCTTTTTGATCCGGTCTTCCGGAATCACGTCTCCGGTTACCGTGACGAGCGGTATCTCGGCATTGTTCACGAGGGACATCACCGCCCTGACGAGCACCGTGACGGCCTCGTCCTCTTCATGTCCCGGAGCCGCGGCCAGTGACTTTATCTCCGACTCACCGGGCCCGAACGTGAACTGACACATCCCTATGAGCTCGGTCACGGTCGAATAGTCTTCCCCCAGCTCCCCGGCGTACATGGCGTACGTATCCGGGACGAACCTGCACTCCAGCTGTTCCGCCAGCTTCTGCTGCAGTTCTCTTGATCTTACCGGCTGTACCTGGTACATTCCTATATCCCCTTCAGATACTCGATTTCTTCTTCACTGAGATATCTCCACTTTCCGGGCTCTATCCCGTCAAGGGTTATCCTGCCCACCGAGACTCTTGTGAGCCGGGCGATCTTCAGACCGTGACGGGCGCAGATGTTCCTTATCTCCCGGTTCCTGCCTTCGTGCAGGGTGAATCTCAGCCTCGTATATGTCTTCCCGTCAGGATGCTGCTCATATCCCTCGAGCTCTAGCTCAAAGGGCTTCAGCATATATCCGTCAAGCTCAAAGGGCTCTGCCACCTCGGCGAGGACCGGATCCGTCAGCCTTTCCGTTATCACAGCGACGTACTGCTTCGGTATGCTGTGGGACGGGTGCATGATCCGGTTCGCCGTGTCCCCGTCATCCGTCATCAGAAGGAGCCCGTCGGAGTACATGTCGAGCCTGCCGCAGGGGTATACACGCCTGCCGCATCCCGCGACCAGCTTTGCGACCGTAGGCCGGCCCTTCTCGTCGGAAAGGGTGGTGAGGACCCCCGAAGGCTTGTTGAGGGCTATATACGCATATGACCGGACCCTTGAGACTCTTTTCCCGTCGGCGATGACGAGATCGGCTTCGGGGTCCACTTTCATTCCGGTCACGGCAGCGGCGCCGTTCACGGTGACCCTGCCTTCGGATATGGCTTTTTCGGCGGCGCGCCTTGACATGATGCCCGCGTCGCTCAGAAATTTCTGGAGACGAATTTTCTCCATCAGATCGAATTGTCCTCGTTCTTCTTGGTAAATACGGATTTGACTCTTTCTATGAGCTCGGGGGATTTCTCGATCAGGCCTACCACCTGGGTGACCGCGTCCGCAGGAGCCTGGGAGTTGTTCGTGTTGACGCTGAGCACGTTGACTTCACCGTTGGGGCTCACCACAAGGAAAGCGACAGGAGTCACTGTGATGCCTGTTCCGCCGCCTCCTCCGAAATTGTTGGGTTTCTGCTCCGCGTCCTTCTTCGCAAAGTCAAGGCCTCCGGACGCATATCCCACAGAGATCTTTGAGATCGGGATGATGCATGTGCCGGATTTGGTTTCGATGGGATCCCCTACGATGGTATTGGCGTCGAGCATGGATTTGATGGAATCCAGTGACGCTCTGTTGAGATCGCCGAGTCTGTTGGTGTTGTCAGCCATAATATGCCTCCGTTAGTTATGTATATGTATTCGTGATTTACTTGCTGTACTTGCGGGCAGGTCAGCCGGCTTTCAGCCGGCTTTTCTGTTTTTTGCCCTGATCCGCTTCGGCTTGTCTTCGGGATCGAAGCTGTGGTATTTGAGGTTGTCGGCGCCCTTGTCCTTTTTGTCGCCGGCGGCTTTCTGTTTTATGAGCAGGCCGAGAGCCTTGAATCCGGTGACCACCACCGGGAATATCCTCAGATACAGCACCATGTCTATATCGTATTTTGTGGTGCCGCTGATGAAATCCGCGGACAGGGAGATCGTACCGTCCTTCGGGTCCTTGAGAGTCGATGTGCTTGAAAGGAACTCGAGGGAGGTGCTCATGAGAGCGGACATTATGCCGTAGTTCGTGGCTGCCTGGGCGGCGTCCTCACCGGATGCTGTCACATGCAGGGCGTTGATCTTTATCCTGACTTTCTTCGCCAGTCCTCCCAGCTCACGCAGCCCGAATTTCACGAGCTCCATGACCGATGACAGCCGGCTCCCGATGCCCTCTTCCTCTTTCGCGCCTTCGGCCTTCTGCTTCAGTTTCTTCTCTTCTTCCTTCTTGGCTTTCCTCGCGGCTTTTTTCTCCGCCTTTTTTCTTTCCTTTTCCAGGCGCTTCCTGTGCTTTCTGTATGTATAGTCGGAAGGATCCACTTTTTCTTCCTTCCCGGGTATCAGGGTGATCATGACGGGTCCAGCGCCGGCTTTCAGCCGGAATCCGTCATTGAGTATGATCCTGACCTTCGCGTTGAGGCAGCAGATGACGGCGAGCAGGAGAACGATGAATCCCAGGATACCGAGAATGATGTACAGGGCTGTCAAATCTCCTCACTCCTTTCCGTCTGCCTTTTTTTGTTAG
>CACZSC010000062.1 GCA_902783755.1 uncultured Ruminococcus sp.
AGAAATCACAGATACATCTGGAAAAAGCGACGGAAGACAATGTCGAAGATATCGTAAGTCTACGTATTGCAAAAGATCAGAAAGGATATGTTGCCCGCAATGACCGGAGCCTGATCGACGCATATCTCGCGCCGGCGGAGAGAAAACGCCTGTCGGGTTCATCATGATCAGCTATCAGAACAACTGGAAAGGTTATAAAAAAACGAAAAAATGATCCTACATCCAATTCAACCTATTTTTGACGAACATTCCAGAGTCCTGATACTCGGCAGCTTTCCGTCCGTGAGATCGAGGGAGGAAGGCTTCTTCTACGGTCACCCTCAGAACCGTTTCTGGAAGGTCATATCCGCAGTGTTCGGTGAAATGACGCCGCGCACCGTCACGGAAAAGAAGGCATTTCTCCTCCGCAGCCATGTCGCGCTCTGGGACGTGATAGGCTCATGCGACATATGCGGTTCGGCGGATTCGAGCATCAGGAACGTATCGGCGAACGACCTGGGGATCATACTTGACCATGCCGATATAAGGCAGATATATGTGAACGGTCGGACTGCTTTCAGGTACTACCGTAAGCATTGTGAGTCTGAGACCGGCAGGCAGGCCGTCTGTCTGCCGTCCACCAGCCCCGCGAACGCCGCCTGGTCCTTGGAGCGCCTTACGGCCGCCTGGAGCTGCATTAAGCAGACGGCAGGAGGAGAATATATATGAGATCCGCGCCGCGAAACGGAAACCGGGACCGGCTGATCTACGCCGGCGTATCCGTGCTGCTGCTTGCCTCCGAGATCCTGATCGGGCTTTTCGCGCATGATTCCTTCATACGTCCGTATTTCGGAGACACGCTGGTCGTGATCCTGCTATGGGCGCTGATCCGGACGGTCATCCCCAAAAAAGCCGTCTGGCTTTCGGGAGCGATATTCCTCTTCGCCGTGCTGGTGGAGCTTTCGCAGCTGATCCCGCTCGTGGATCTTCTGGGCATCGAGAACAGACTGATACGGACCCTGATGGGCACGTCATTCGCGATCGGGGACATAATCGCCTATGCCGCCGGATGCCTCATCACCTTCTGCATCGATCTTACCGTGTTCCGCCGCAGGAAAAACAAAGACCGGCAGCAGGACGGCTGAACCGCAGTCCCCCGCCCCGCCGGCACTAATATATCCCGTTCAAAATATTTTTACATACCACTCAGGAGGTAATTTCCATGTTCAACGCAAAGAAAAGAACCATCACCGGGATCGTTCTCGCGGTCCTGATCGTCGCCTGCATCGCCGGAGACGTGTTTGCTCTCATATCGGCCGACAAGGTCATACCGAAGATCGGCACGGTCATGAACCTCGCGGCCCTGGCCTGCGCCCTGCTCTACTGTCTCGGCGGCTACCGCAAGAAGGATTCGCTGCTGTACAAGGGATTCTTCATCTTCTACGCGCTCCATATCCTCGTGGGGATCTACGGCATGGTCACGGACTTCAGCGGTTCTGCAGTCGAAGCATCATGGACCCTGGCGTTCGCCATCACCTTCGCAAACGTGATGCTGCTCTTCATCCCTGAAAACCTCGGAAAGAAGAAATCGACGCTCATCGCTGCGTTCAACGTCATCATCTGGATAGGCTTCCTCATCTATCACATCATCTCTGCGGGCATCGGCGTGTACACCACGGGCGTCGCCTCATATCTCATATCCGCCCTCATCGCGGCAGTGCTCGTATATGCGAAATATGCCGACAAGGCGGAACGCAAATCCGGCAAAAGCGGCAGGCTAGAATAAGGCACCCACCCGGCAAGCCGGGAAGACAATAAGGAGACAAATAATTATGAAATTTTCGGAAATGCCATATAAGAGACCGGATCCGGAAGCGGTGAAGGCCGAACTCAGAGAAGAGACGGCGAGGCTCAGGAACGCGAAGAGCTACGGGGAGGCCCGGGCAGTGTTCCTTGAGAACAACGAAAAGGCGAAAGCCGTGCAGACGGCTTCATCGCTGGTATACATACGCCAGTCCATAGACACCCGTGACGAATTCTACAACGGGGAGAAGGAATTCTGGGACGACTTCTTCCCCGAACTTGAGGAATACGAGCAGGAATGGCTGGACGCCATGCTCAGCTCCCCCTTCAGGAAGGACTTCGGCGACGAGTTCGGAGACCTGATGTTCGTGAACGCCGAGATCCAGCGGAAGACCTTCTCGCCGGAGATAATCGAAGACATGCAGAAGGAGAACGAGCTGACCAACGAGTACGATACCCTCATCGCCTCGGCACAGATACCCTTCGAAGGCGGGGTGTACACCCTCTCCCAGCTGGCTCCCTTCAGGACGGACGCCGACGACAGCAAGAGGCTGGCCGCCTGGAAGGCGGACGGCAAGTGGTACAAGGAGCACCAGGAACAGCTGGACAGGATATATGACGACCTGGTGAAACTGAGAGACGGCATGGGAAGGAAGCTGGGATACGGCGGTTACACGGAGCTTGGCTACTACCGCATGGAGCGCAACTGCTATACGAAGGAAGACATAGAAAAGTTCCGCGCCGCGGTCATAAAGTACCTTGTCCCAGTGGCGGACTCCGTCATGCGGGAGCAGGCAAAGAGGCTCGGGAAGGAATATCCCCTGTCCTTCGCGGACGCGGCCCTGGAATTCAGATCGGGCAACCCGCGTCCCGTGGGCACCCCGGACGACATACTGCAGCAGGGGATGAAGTTCTATGACTCGCTCTCCCCCGAGACCTCCGAATTTTTCCGCACCATGCTGGACGAGGAACTTCTGGACGTGCTTTCCACGGAAGGAAAGCAGGCCGGCGGCTACCAGACCGAGCTTGAGCTGTATGAGCGCCCGTTCATCTTCGCCAACTTCAACGGTACCCAGGGGGACGTGGAAGTCGTCACCCATGAGGCGGGGCATGCCTTCGCCTACTGGATGAACCGCAAGCGGGTGCCGACGGAGTATGCCTGCCCCTCTTCGGAAGCCTGCGAAGTCCACTCCATGAGCATGGAGTTCTTCGGATGGAAGAATGCGGAGGGGTTCTTCGGCCCGGATGCCGAAAAATTCAAGTACAGCCATCTGTCTGCAGCCCTGACGTTCATCCCCTACGGCACAATGGTGGACCACTTCCAGCATACGGTATACGAAAAACCGGAGATGACCCCCGCAGAGCGCCACGGGGAGTGGAAGCGCCTCATGGGCATCTACATGCCCTGGATCAGGCTCGACGGCGACATCCCCTTCTATTCGGAAGGCGAAGGATGGCAGCGCCAGCTCCACATCTACGACATACCTTTCTATTACATAGACTACTGTCTCGCACAGACCGTGTCCCTCGAGTTCTGGGCCATGATCCGGAAGGATCCCGATGACGCCTTGAAACACTACGTGGCCTACACGGAACAGGGCGGGACGCGCACCTTCACGGAACTGCTGAGAAATGCGGGTCTAGCCACTCCCTTCGACGAGGAATGCCTGAAGGGCGTATGCGAGGCGGCCGCCGCATGGCTGACGGAATTCGATCTCGCAAAGATCAGATAAGCGAAACGGAGAAATCACTTGATCACTCAGGTCAACAGCACAAATCTCTCCGCGGCGTCCCGGATCCACTCGGAATCCTGGAGATCCTCCCACCGTTCATTCTGCAGTGAGGATTTCATCGAGCGGCATACGCCGGAGCGCCAGCTGGAATATCTCAGGACCAAGATGGCCGGCGGGACCAGGGTATTCATGCTCACCGACGGAGAGCCGGCAGGCATCGTTTCCGTGACCGGAGACCTCATCGAAGACCTTTACGTGCTCCCCGGGAAACAGAACAGAGGGTACGGGACCAGGCTCCTCATGTATGCGGCCGAAAAATGCGCCGGCACACCGAGGCTCCGGATACTGGAGAACAACACGGGAGCGGAAAGACTGTACCGGAGGCTGGGGTTCCGCGAGAGCGGTATCCGGGAAAGCGTGATCCCCGGCGGCATAGGTGAGACCGAATTCACCTTCTGCGGCAGACGGGCGGGATTCATCACGGACGAGGCCGTCTTTGACGGACATAACAGAATGGAATATATCAGCTTCGGGAACGGAGAAAGGATCCTTGTGATCCTGCCGGGGCTGAGCCTCCAGAGCGTTATCCCGGCGGCGCCTGCAGTGGCGCGGCAGTACGGGATGTTCAGGAAGGAATTTACGGTATACCTCTTCGACAGAAGATCTGATCTCCCGGACCCGTATACCATCTCCGACATGGCCGGGGATACGGTAAAAGCCGTAACGGCCCTGGGCCTCGGGAAGCTGTGCCTGTTCGGCGCGTCCCAGGGAGGGATGATCGCCCAGGTCATGGCAGTCAGGCATCCGGAGCTGGTGGAAAGACTGGCCCTTGGCTCCTCCGCCTGCCGGACCTGGCCGGAAAGATCGGAAGTCATAAACGAATGGATCCGTCTGGCGGAAGAAGGAAAGGCGCGGGAACTGTGCCTGTCCTTCGGTGAGAAGGTATATCCGAAAGAGATCTTCGAAAAATACCGCGACGCCTTCGCGAAAATGTCGGAAAGCGTCACGGAGGCGGAACTGCGCCGGTTCGCCATCCTGGCGAAGGGAGCCGGAGATTTCGATATACGGGAAGAGATCCGGAACGTGCGCTGCCCGGTCTTCGCGGCAGGGAGCCGTGACGACGCGGTGCTGGGCGGGGACTCCACCCCGGAGATCGCCCGGATCCTCGGAGACAACCCCCTCTTCGAGATGCACATGTACGACTCCTGCGGGCACGCCGCCTACGACACCGCCCCGGACTTTCCGGACCGGCTGTACGGTTTTTTCACCAAGGACATCCCCGAATACATCTGACAAGGAGATGACGACATGCAGGAAAACAGAGCTGACATGCTGCGTCCGGAGGGACGCATAGACTCAACCAGCGCTCCCGGATTCGACTCGCAGATAAAAGAGTATCTCGACAGAAACCCGTCGGACACGCTCACCATCGATCTTGACCGTCTGACATACATCTCGAGCGCCGGTCTCAGGGTCCTTCTCAGCGCCTCCAAAAGGCTCAGCGGAGGGCTGACCGTGACCAACGTCTCTCCGGAGATATATGAGATACTCGACATGACGGGGTTCACGTCCATACTGAACGTGGAGCGAAGGCTCCGCACCATAGACGTGGGGAACTGCGAGGTCATCGGACGGGGAGCCGTCGGCACCGTATACCGGATCGACCCGGACACCATAGTCAAGGTCTACGAGTCCCCTGACGCCCTTGAGATGATAAAGAACGAGCAGCTCAGGGCAAAGCAGGCTTTCATAAAGGGCATCCCCACCGCCATATCCTACGACGCCGTCAGAGTCGGTGATTATTACGGCTCCGTGTTCGAGCTCCTGGACGCCAGGACCTTCAGCTCGGTGCTTTGCGCCAATCCCGGCAGGTTCGAGGAGCTCGTCAGGAAGCATGTCGATGTGATGAAGGCCATCCACGGCACCGAAGCGGAGCCGGGAGAGCTGCCTGACAGCAGGGACGTCTACCTGAAGTATCTCGAAGACATAGGAGCAGACATGCCCGCTGATCTCCGGGCCCGGCTGGAGGATCGTTTCAGGGCCATGCCGGCGGATCTTCATCTGATCCACGGCGACATACATATGAAAAACGTTATGCTTTGCGGGGACGAACCTGTGCTGATCGACATGGAGACCCTGTGCACCGGCAATCCAGTGTTCGACCTTGCGGACCTTTTCGTGGCCTACAAGGCCTTCAATGAAGACGAGGCCGGCAACAGCGAGGCAGTGATAGGGCTCTCCGATGAGATGTGCAGCCGGGTATACGACAGGACCCTGGAACTGTACCTGGAGCCGTATGCCGCCGGAGACCGGGACCTCATACATATGAAGATAAACACAGTCGGATATGTCAGGTTCCTCTACCTCATTTCCGTGTTCCGCTACGGAGGGGAGGATCTGGTGGAGAAACGGATCCGTCACACCCTGGAGCATCTGCGTGAACTGCTGGAGGAGCTTCCGGACATCCCCGGAGGATTCGCCATCTGACCCCCATGCCCCGCAGCCGTACCGAAATAACAGATTTCATAGAGGTAATTCTGTGGACTGGATCGTAGTAGTGGATGACGACATCACCAACCTCAAGATGGCCGGGATGATACTGAGCAGGCACAACATGAGGGTGACCGCCCTGCGGTCCGGAGCTTCCCTGCTCTCCTACATACAGGGCAACAGACCGGACCTGATCCTGCTGGATATAAAGATGCCGGAGATGGACTGCTTCGAGACCATGGAGAAACTCAGGGCCCTGATGCCGGGAGATCCCGTCCCCGTCATTTTCCTGACAGCGGACGATATATCCGAAGGGCACGTGAGAATGCTCAGGTGCTACGCGGAGACCGTTCAGGCGATCCGCGAAACATTCAGGAACGAAGAGGAAAACAGCCCCGACGGAGAAAACGAGGATGAGATACTGGAATTCCTCCCCGACGGAGACTGAAATGTCATTAAAGAAATGGACAACTATGCTGACGGCAGGGACTTTTCCCTGCTCCATGAAGACAGATTCACATTCAGCGTCCTGCGGCGCATAATCGAAGGCAGATGCAGTCTTCTGCTGACTGATCACGAAAAGCTGATCATCTGCTTCACATGCGACCCCTTCCCAGTGTGGGTATGGACCCGTGACGCCATGACGGACGCAGACATGGAAAAAGCATTCAGGCTCCTTTCAGAGAACGGACTTCTCGACGGCAGGCACCGCTTCAACGTTAAGCACGGATTCGCCGGATTCCTCATTTCACGTGCGGGCAGGGACGGCATGAAGCTTTCCGTGTCGGAGAACCTCCTCGCGTACGAGTGCCCGGAGCCTTCCGAACCGCAGACAAAAACGGACGGCGGGATCCGGCGCTGCACGGATGACGACCTCGACGAGGTAACGGCTTATCTGGATGCATTCACCGCGGAGATAGGCCATGACCGGAGAGATCCGGAGACCTGCCGGAAAGAAGCAAAGGACTACATCGACTCCGGCTGCATGTATTTCTGGACAGACGCCTGCGGGAACAGCGCCGCCACATGCAAGTACGGCCCGGCCGTCGACGGGATGGCCACCGTGAATTTCGTTTATACGAGGCCGGAGTGCAGAAGGCGCCACTATGCCCAGAACCTGGTATACAGGGTCACAGTGATGGTCAGGGAGGCCGGGCTCACGCCGGTGCTGTATACGAATGCCGATTATGCCCCGTCGAACGCCTGCTATTCAAAGATCGGATACAGGCTCAGAGGCGGGCTTTGCACCGTACAGGCCGAGGAAAAAAACGGATCATTGCGATGACGGGATACAGTCCCCGTCCGCGATACAGGCATCTTTCCCACAAGGAGACTTTTTATGGAAGATTATGTTCTCAAGATACTGGACGAAACGAAGCTCCAGCTGGATACGCCCAATCTCATACTGGTGGCCGTGATCGCGGTGCTCACCGTGGCGGTGGTAATCGCGCTGACGGTGATCAACCGGCGCCTGTCTGCGAAATTCATGGACAGCGGCGAGCTCAAGAAGGCACAGGTCTACAGGATCCTGTTCCGCACGGCGACATGGCTCGTAATAGCCACCGGCACCGTGGCGGTGCTACAGGCCATAGGGATAAACCTCACAGGCATCTCCGCCATCCTCGGAATTATCGTCGTGTTCATGCTGCTGGCGGCGAAGGACGCCCTGCAGGACGTGTTCTCCGGGATCGCCATTATGGCCGACAAGTACTTCATAGTGGGTGATGCCGTGGAATACGAAGGGCACGAGGGGATCGTGCTGGCATTCACGCCGAGGACCACCAAGATAGAGTTCCTTGATGACAGGACAGTACTGTCCGTGGCGAACCGGAACATCTCGAAGATCAGGAAGCTGAACCACCTGGTGGACGTGGACCTGCCCCTGTCCTATGACATCAGCGGAAAAGAAGCCCTTTCCCTTCTGGGAGGCATATGCGAAAAGATAAAGGCCCTGGACGGGATCGAGGACTGCGAGCTCAAGGGCACTCAGGATTTCGGCGCCAGTGCCATCATTTACAAGATAAGGTTCTACTGCGAGCCCCACGACCGGCCGGACATACGCCGCTCGGTCATCAGGACCATCCAGGACGGGCTGGAAGCCGCCGGCATCCGTATCCCGTACCAGCAGATCGACATACACAAGAAATAAGGGGAAATATCCCGCACGATTATGGCTGTCAGATGAATGAATTTGGGATCTACGTGTTTTCCGGAACCGGGAACACACTGATGTGCGCGGAAGCGCTCAAAGAATCTTTGGATCACACCGGAGCGGCATCAGTCCTTCACGAGATACGTGACGGAACGGAGTTCGCCGGGGAGAAAGATCTGATCATATGCTATCCGGTCCACGGGTTCAACGCCCCTAACATGATGCTGCGCTTCTGCCGGGGCATCCCGGAGGGCCGTGGGAGCGTCTGGTTTCTCAAGACCTCGGGGGAGCCTCTCAGGCTTAACGGCAATTCATCCGCGGAGCTCATGAAGCTGCTCCGAAAAAAAGGCTATTCCGTCATGGGAGAGTTCCACTACATCATGCCCTACAACATGGTATTCAGGCACAGCGACGAAATGGCGTCCCTGATGTGGGAGACCGCCCGGGAACGGATCACGGAGGCGGCCGAGCAGATCGCGGCCGGGAAAAACAGAGCCATACATCCGTCCGTTCCCGCAAAAGCGATGTCCCTGCTCTGCCGCATAGAACACCGGTTCTATCCCGCGAACGGGCGCCTGTACCGGGTCGATCCGGACAGGTGTGTCAAGTGCATGAAATGTGTGAAGAACTGTCCTGCCTCAAACATCACCTACGAAGACGGGAGATTCAGGTTCGGCAGGAACTGCTCCGGCTGCGTCCGGTGCTCCTTCGGCTGTCCCGAGGGAGCCATACACATCGGGCTCCTGGAATTCATGCGGGTCAACGGCACATATGACTTTTCCCGTGATCCGGAAAAAGCAGAAATAGGAAGATACTGCAGAAGATCATATATCAGGTACTTTGCGGGCAGGGACGAATAACCTGCCGCAGGCGCCGGCAAACAGCCGGCAAACAATACGAAAACTGCAAGGAGGAGGCTGCATGCCGATACTAGCCGCTTTCATGGTCCCGCACCCGCCGATGATAGTCCCGGAGATCGGTAACGGAAGCGAGGAGCAGATCACCGAAACTTTAAAGGCGTACGAACGGGTGGCCGACGAAGTGGCCGGGCTGAGACCGGAAACCCTCATCATCACCAGTCCACACTCGGTCATGTACTCGGACTATTTCCACATCTCCCCGGGCAGCGGGTCCAAAGGGTCCTTCAGCCGGTTCCGGGCTTCCGGAGTGCGTTTTTCGGAAAAATATGACACAGAGCTGGTCGAACGCATCTGCGGGATCGCGGATTCCCTCGACTTCCCTGCCGGGACTCTCGGGGAAAGAGAACCGGAGCTTGACCACGGCACCATGGTGCCCCTCCGGTTTATACGGGAAAAGTACAAGGAAGGCAGGATCGTACGGATCGGGCTGTCGGGCCTCCCGCTGACCGATCACTACCGTCTCGGCCAGATCATCGCCCGGGCAGTCCGGGACACCGGCAGGCGGGCGGTCATCATCGCAAGCGGCGACCTTTCACACAAGCTGAAGGAATACGGCCCCTACGGATTCGCTCCGGAAGGACCCGAATACGACCGCAGGATAATGGACGTATGCGGGAGGGGCTCCTTCGGGGAACTGTTCGGTTTCGACGAAGACTTCTGCGAAAAGGCTGCCGAATGCGGCCACCGGTCCTTCGTGATCATGGCCGGGGCCCTTGACGGGCTCGGAGTGAAGGCTTCCGCGCTGTCCCACCAGGACGTCACCGGTGTGGGATACGGCATATGCACCTTCTATCCCTGCGGGGAAGACGAAAATAGGCACTTTCTGGAAGAATATACAAAAAAGGCCGAGCGCGAATGCCGTGAAAAGGCGGAGAAGAGCGACAGCTATGTGAAACTTGCCAGAGCTTCCGTGGAAGCCTGGGTACTGGGGCGCAGACGTATCCCGGTCCCGGATGACCTTCCCGGAGAGATGCTCTCGCGCCGGGCGGGCACCTTCGTCTCGCTGCACAGGGACGGAAGGCTCCGGGGATGCATCGGCACGATCATGGCGACTCAGGACAGTGTCGCCGAAGAGATCATACAGAACGCAGTGAGCGCCTGCTCCAGGGATCCCCGTTTCTCACCGGTCGCCCCGGAGGAGCTCAGCACCCTCGAGATAAGCGTGGACGTTCTCGGAGACATGGAGCCGGTACGGTCCCCGGACGAGCTCGATGTCAAAAGGTACGGGGTCGTGGTCAGCCGCGGGATGAAGCGGGGCCTGCTGCTCCCGGATCTTGACGGTATCGACACCGTTGCGGACCAGATACGGATCGCCAGACAGAAGGGCGGCATAGCCGCGGACGAACCATATACCCTGGAACGGTTCGAAGTCGTCCGGCACCATTGACAGGAGAGTACAGGATGTCAGAATGCGGCGTCTGTTTCAGACATTGTGATATACCCGACGGGAAGCTCGGCTTCTGCGGCGGCCGTATATCGACAAACGGCCGGGTGGAGGCGTTCAACTACGGCAGGATCACCTCCCTGGCCCTGGATCCCATCGAAAAGAAACCGCTGGCCAGGTTCTTTCCCGGCAGCATGATCCTCTCCGCAGGCAGTTTCGGCTGCAATCTCCGCTGCCCCTTCTGCCAGAACCATGACATATCGTGGTCTGAGCAGGCCAAAAGATACGCGGAGACGGCGGAGACCGTCACGCCGGAGGAGCTTGTCAGCCTGGCTCTCGGGACCCGCGGCAGGGGGAACATCGGCATCGCCTTCACATACAACGAACCTCTTGTAGGCTATGAATTCGTGCGGGACACCGCATGCCTCGCGAAAGCGAAAGGCCTGAAGAACGTTATGGTCACGAACGGCACCGCGGAGACGGCGGTGCTTGAAGA
>CACZSC010000063.1 GCA_902783755.1 uncultured Ruminococcus sp.
CAGACAGTGCTCAGCGACCTCATATTCGAGCAGGAACTCGTGATAGAGGAAGTGGAACGCCAGTATTACGGAAAATAGGGTGCGCGCTCCGCTGCGGAGGTCCCAAATGTCAAAAGATTCAAACAACAGGAAAAAGGCCGTCAGACTGCTGTCTTTGATGACAGCGGTACTGATGGCCTTCGGCCTATTCTCGTGTGACGGCGGATCTGCAGACCCAGTGGCCGGCACGGGAACGGATACAGCAGATACGGAAGGAAGCGATCTGCTCGAAGGGCTGAATTTCAAGGGAGAGACATTCACCATCCACAGTTCCGCCAATGTGGAAGGCGTTCTCGCGAAATCCTTCAAGTCGTCCAACTACCTTATCCAGGGAGCCGACGAGTCCCAGGCTGACAAGGCCGCCGAATCCGCCCTGCAGAGAAACAAGCTCGTCGAAAGAAATCTGAACGTAAGGCTCAATTACATAGAATCGGATTATGACTACAACGAGTGCTTCCCTAAAATACGGGAACTGATCAAAGGCGGGCTCGATGACATCCAGCTGATCATAAACGATCTGCGGCTCGCCATGCTGGGGACAGAAGGCCTTTTCCACGACGTGGGATACGGATACTATTTCCAGTTCGACCGGCCCTACTGGTATGACGACCTCATGGACAGCGTGTCCCTTAAGCTGGGGACCAGATACGCCCTCATGGGGGACTATTTCATAGACATCATCCGGTACTCCAACTGTCTGCTCTTCTCGAAGAGCCTGTATGAGAAACTGGGTTGCGACGGCGAAAGCATATACCAGATCGTGCGGGACGGCGACTGGACCCTCGACAAGATGTACGAGATCATGAAAGGCGGGGAGGGCTATCCCTACGAATCCACTTTCATAGACCGGACGGGCAACCATAAGCGCGACAGGCGCGACACCTACGGGCTCGTGCTCTGGGACTGGTGGGGCCCCATGATCCCCTTCCTTATCTCCACGGATCCCGGATATATAACGAGGAACTCGGACGGTTATCCGGAACTGAACGTGTACAACGAAAGAAGCGTTTCCCTCACCGAGAAGCTCCTGACCATACTCTATTCTGATGAAGCCGGAGTCGGGAGGACCTTCGACTTCGACAATGACGACTGCATCCTGGCATTTACGGAGGACCGGGCGTTGATCCTTGGAGGTCAGATGCTTGGGGCTCTTGAATCCAGCGTATTTGCGGATTCCGAAGTCGATTTCGCCATCCTTCCCTATCCCAAACTGGATGATCTCCAGAGGGATTATGTGGCTCCCATCCATGACACTACCGAAGTGGGATTCATACCATCCACCATAACATACGCCAATCTCCAGGTGGCGAGCGCAGTGATCGAGTCTCTCAACCGCGAGTCCGAAAAGACTGTGATACCGAAATACTACGAGTCCACTCTGAAGATCCGCTACGCGAGGGAATCCGCCAACGCCGAGATGATCCAGCTTATCCACGATCACTACGGATCCGCGTTCGCGCTGGCGTGGGACATCGCCGTTGAAGGGTACATGATGGGAAGTATATTCAATACAGTTTACAAGAACTCCAACACATTCGCATCATACTGCAGAATGTACGAGGGGCCCGCGCAGACCGCCCTGAGCAACCTGATATTCGAGCAGGAACTGGTGATAGAAGAGGTCGAAAGACAGTATTACGGAAAATAACGGGAAAGGACAAGGAGACCGTCCGGCGCCGTACAAAGCGGCCGGGATGATCTCCTTTTTTGTATTCTTTTCACTTTTGCTGCTCTCCCTCAGTCTCACCGGTCGCTTCAGTTTCACCGTTCACGGCAGTCTCCGCAGTCTCAGGCTGTTTTTTTCTGAAGGACTTTATCAGGAATATAAGCGTCGTGACCGCCACGACCGTGTTGGTAACGAACCCCACGTAATTCTGGAGGAAAAAGTTGAAAACTATGAACATCACAGAGTTCACGAGAAACGCCGCCTTGAGGCTCCTCTCGGTCCTGCAGTAGAAGACCGCGACAGAGTACTCAAGGTTCGCCAGCACCGGCAGCAGACCAATGATCCCCCTGTTGTTGAACGCTATGCCGAACAGCACCCCGGAGGCGATCATGATCCATTCCAGTATGCGGTTCGTCTTTCCCTTCATGGCAACAACGTTCCTGAAGATGGCCACCACGTTCTGTACGACGGCGCTGTATCCCTTGAGCGCAGCGGATCCGATCCCGTAGAACACCTGGCTCACGATTTGGACCATCAGCATGGACCGGTTGGTCTTTCTGGTGCTGCTGAAAGATTCGGAGATCATCGCCAGTATGCTGCAGACGTTCCCTATTATTATCCCGATCATCACTCACACTCGACGTATGACATGTCGCTGACCCGTTTCATATGGCGTTTGCCGTCATCAGTGACGAACATCTTCGAAACTCCGCCGGCTCCTCCGCGGATATCGCACCGGTTCAGGTCCTCGACTTCCATGCCCAGGAACATCGCGTTGAAAACGCTGAGTATCTCACTGTGGGCAGCGATCAGGACCACCTCGCTGTCGTCCGATATGATCCCGTCGAAGAACGGTTTCAGCCTGTTCCACTCCTCCCGCACGCTCTCGGCGTCGGAGAACATGCGGTCATCCACCGTTTTCTCCTCACGCTCCACGTTCTCGCAGAACCACTGGATCGATTTGCCGCAGCACTTCCCGAGATTCCTTTCGCGCAGCTCTTTTTTCAGTATGGGCGTCAGGCCCGTGTACTTCGCCACGGCGTCCGCGGTCTGTGACGCCCTTTTCAGATCCGAGGAGTAGAGGACCACTTTCCTGGTCTCAAGATCCCCCTTAAGTTCCTCAGCCAGTTTCCTGCCGATCATGTCGGCCTGTTCCCTTCCCAGTTCGGTAAGGTCCCAGTCTGTCCACGATCCCACCATGCCGTTCACGTGATGCATGGACTGGGTATGCTGTATCGTCACTATGTATTTCATATATACTTGTCCTCCGTCAGCGGCACCGCCGCAAGCTCAGTGTATATCATCCCGTTCTTTCCCCGCTCCGACTTCATGAGGGACACAAACCCGACTTCCGCAGTGTCGTCTTCCAGCCTCATGAAATCCTCGCCGAACCGCACGTCTGATGGAACGTATGCATCCCGTGCCAGCGTTATATGGGGCGAGAACTTCTTCCTGTCGAAGGGTATCTCAGCCTCGGCCAGGAAATGCCGCAGGCTCTTTGTGTATCTCAGCAGCGGCTCGGACCTCTCGAGGCCTGCCCACAGTATGCTGCCGAAACTGCCGGTTCCGGCAAGTTTCAGCCTGAAAGGAGCGGAGCGGACCTTTTCCATTGTCTCAGCCACGTATCCGGGATCGGCGTATTCGCCTATGAAAGCCAGGGTCAGGTGCAGGTTCTCACGGGGAGCATATCTGCCTCTTATCCCCGCCTGCCTCATCTCCCTCTGGGTTTTTTCAAGCCCGTCCAGGACCTCTTCCGGGAACCTTACGGCTATGAACAGTCTCATGTCAGGCCTCCCTCATCACCATGTTCACCGCGGCATACTTCATGAGGATCTCCGGATCGTTGTCCGGATAGATCCACTCGAATGCGTACAGTTTTGGCATTATGAGCGGCATCCTGTCATGGATCTCCGACACCGAGTCCGATGCGGGACGTGTAAGTATGACGAACTCCGGGAACCCTCCGTTCATCCGATAGATCCCGCAGAGCCATGTCACGGGCTCCTGATCCGTCTTTATGGCATATCTCTGGCCCGTTCTCCTGATGCCCCGCTCGTCGTCATAGTGCTGCCATTCGAAATAATACGAAGCGGGCACTATGCAGCGGTGGTCCCGCCATCCCGGAGCGAATATATCCTTTCTGGCCGCTGTTTCGGATCTGGCGTTCACGCACAGCATCTGCTTTCCCCGGGCATCCGGCACGTTGTACCCCCATTTCATGGGGAAAGCGGTCAGTTTTCCCAGCTTACTGCTGGCAAGCACGCATGCGGCATCGGACGGCCGTATCTCGCCCGCCATCACCGCCCTGCGGTTATAGTTCCTTTCAAAGACCTGGAGCAGTCTGGAGGTACCGGCAGTCTCAAGATAAGACCTGAACTCCCGGTCCTCTTCATCCACAAAGAATCTTACGCACATAAATGCCTCCGTCATACCGTCCTGATTTTATCATTCCCGTGCGAATAATGCAATGCCCGAACTTTTTTCTCGCGTTTCTCTTGTGCTTTTCCGCACTTTCAAGTATACTTATACTAAACACATATAAAATAAAAACCTGACCGGAGGCGGATATGCCCTGCACCACAGTCCTGTTTGGGAAAAAAGCCACGAATGACGGCTCCACCATGATCGCTAGGACCGATGACGGTTTCTTCGATGTGAAAAAACTGGTAGCCGTGACTCCCGGAAAACAGCCGAAAAAATACAAAAGCAAGATCTCACGTGTGGAGATAGATCTCCCCGGTGATCCCATGCGCTATACCGCGTGCCCCAGCGTGGATCCCAAGCACGGCATCTGGGCCGCTACGGGGATCAACGAGGCCAACGTAGGCATGACCGCCACGGAGACCATCACATCGAACCCGAGAGTCCTGGCTGCTGACCCGCTGGTGGTATACAAAAAGGCAAAGAACAGACGCGAAAAAGACACTCCCGGAGGCATCGGGGAGGAAGATATCGTAGTACTCGTGCTTCCTTACATAAAGAGCGCGAGGGAGGGAGTCCTGAGACTCGGTTCCCTGCTCGAGGAATACGGCACATATGAATCAAACGGCATCGCATTCAATGACAAGGACGAGGTCTGGTGGCTGGAGACCATCGGAGGCCATCACTGGATCGCAAAGCGAGTGCCTGACGAGGTCTGCGTCATACATCCCAACCAGTTCGGGACCGACTCCTTCGATCTCGAAGACGCTTTCGGCAAAAAGAAAAACCATCTCTGCTCAAAGGATCTCCGTGAGTTCATAAAAGACAACGGCCTGGACCTGAACCAGGACGGGAAGTTCAACCCGAGGGACGTGTTCGGCTCCCGTACCGACATGGATCACATATACAATACCCCGAGAGCCTGGTTCATGGGGAGATACCTGGCTCCGTACTCTCATAAATGGGACGGCCCGGACGCTGAGTTCGGCCCGGAGAGCGACAATATCCCCTGGGCTCTCGTCCCGGACCGCAAGGTCACGGTTGAAGACATGAAATACCTTCTGTCATCCCACTATCAGGGGACCCCGTACGATCCGTACATAAACCGTGATACCGGCATGAAGGGCATGTACCGGTCCATAGGCATAAACCGCACCGGTGTCACCTCCATCTGCCAGATAAGGAATAACGTGCCGGACGAGATTAGGGGCCTCGAATGGATCTCCTTCGGTTCCACCACATTCTCGGCAGCGCTTCCGCTGTACATCAACGTGGATTCCTTCCCGGACTACCTCAGCAAAGTGACCCTTGACGCATCCACCGAGAATTTCTACTGGTCCAGCAGGCTCATCGGAGCCCTAGCAGACCCGGTCTTCTCCACAGTGGCACAGTTCATCGAAAGATACCACAACACGATTGCCGTGGAATCGAGAAAACTGGTCGCTGAATACGACAGGAAGATGACCGAGTCACAAGACTTCTCCCTTTCCGCGGAAGCAAACGGAAAACTCTGTGAACTGGCAAAGAAACAGACCACGGATGTCCTGAACAAGATACTCCTGGAATCCAGCAAGCACATGAAAAACGGCTACAACCGCGCAGACAACTGACAGCGATCCAAATACAAAAACTAAAAGAGGTAAAGCCATGAAAAAAAGACTCATCAGCCTTGTGCTCAGCGTCATTTTCATCCTGACGCTGATCCCCGCAGCAGCCATCACGAGCTCCGCAGCATCGGCATATTACAGGATTATAGAATTCCCCATCCTGAAGCATGTGGAATCCGTTTCGGAAGCCGAGCCCGGCGAGCAGGTGTTCGAATTCGAGATAATCTCAACGAATGCCCAGCCTGAATTCGATGTTATCGAAAACACCGTCACCACCAACGGAACTGGATATTTTGAAGGAAAACTTTCCCTTGGACTGTACAGCGAAGACGCTTTCTATAATCTCATGGAAGGCTTCACAGTCAGGGAAAAGCCTCTTGACAACCCGGACTGGAGCTGTGACACGTCAGAATTCTTCTGCATGACATATCTCGAGGAAGTGACTGTCGACGGCGAGACCAAACAGATCCCGGACATCTCGATATACAATCTTTCCATCGGTGAGGAACCCAACTGGAACAACCCGGGCCGCGGCCGCAAGGACATGTATTTCACCAACTACTACCTCGGAAACGGCACTGACGACGGATACTACTTCATCCTTGACGTTCCGATCCGCAAATTCGTTGAGTCCGTCAACGGACAGGATCCGGGAGAACACACCTTCACCATCGAGATCGTAAGCGCCAACTATGCTGATTCTCAGTATACCATTCTCGACAACACCGTGACCTCCACCGGCGTCGGCGGATACTTTGAAGGCCATCTCACTCTCGGCATACCCAGCGAAAACGAGTTCTGGAACCTGTCGGAAGGCTTCACCATCCGCGAGAAGGACACCGGGGACCAGTACTGGACTTTCGATACCACTGAATACATCATAGAGCCCTATGTGCAGAACATAGACATAGAGCATCATCATTTCGAACTCCAGACATTCGCCATATACAACCAGACCCTGGGCCAGGAGATGGATTACCAGTATCACCGCTCGACATATGACGCCGTGTACTTCACTAACACATACGACGCTCCCCAGAAGGAGTTCGTGACCCTGACGTACGATCCCAACGGCGGCACGGTCCAGAACCCGGTCCACACGTACAAGCCCGGCTCCACAGCCATCCTCGACGAGCCTGCGTTCCGCGAAGGCTATACTTTCACGGGCTGGTATGACGAGCCTCAGGGCGGCACACTGCTGACCACGGTACTCATGGATACCGACAGGACAGTTTACGCAGGATGGGAAAAGACTGCTGTTCCTCCGATGCTCAACGGCAGCGACCACTCGGCCTACGTCAAGGGATACCCGGACGGCACCGTCAAGCCCTCGAAGAACATCACGAGAGCCGAAGTCACCATGATATTCTACAGGCTCCTGAAAGAGGACGTGAGAAACGCCTACCACACCACGACCAACGGCTTCACTGACGTTAAATCCTCCGACTGGTTCAATGAGGCCGTCTCCACCATGGCCAATCTCGGCATAATCAAGGGACGGACATCCACCACGTTCGCTCCAAACGAGCCCATCACAAGAGCCGAATACGCGACCATCTGCGCAAGGTTCGATGACACCGTCGTTTCCGAACTGTCAATGTTCACCGACATCTCGGACCACTGGGCAAAATCGTATATAATGAAAGCGGCAGCTCTCGGCTGGATAAGAGGCTACACCGACGGGACCTTCAGACCCAACCAGCAGATCACCAGGGCAGAATCCATCACCCTGACAAACAGAGTGCTGCAGCGCCTCCCCCAGAATCCTTCCGACCTGCTGTCAGGCATGATCTTCTTCCCGGACAACGCTGATATAACCAAATGGTACTATCTGCCCATCCAGGAGGCCACCAACTCCCATGACTACATGAATGAATCAGACGGACGCGAGGTCTGGACCAAGCTCCGTGAAAGCACCATGCCGTAAGCATATTTATCCGTGAAACAGACAAACCGGGTCTTCACCGACCCGGTTCGTTTTTTGTTTTCTTATGATTCTGCCTATTCCCTCACCGTCACTCCGAGGGATCGGAGATGTTCCCGGACTTCTACGATGTCAGCCTCATCCGGGATCCATTCCCTTCTTCCGCTGTCATCTTTTCCGAGGGACACCGACTTCGATCCGCCGTATGCGTGATACGGCAGAAGTTCCACATAAAGGCAGTTTCTGAGTTTTTTACAAAGATCAGCTATGGCGGAATAATGGTCCTCCGCCATGTTCACTCCGTTTATCATGATGCATCTCAGCACCGTTCTTGCCCCGAGCGAGTCCGCCCTCAGCAGGTTGGCGGTAACGGCAGCGTTGGAGACTCCCGTATACCGCATATGCCGTTCATCGTTCCCATCCTTGAAATCCCACAGAAAAATGTCCGTCAGGGGCACAAGTTCCGGAAGGATGTCTGCGTCAAAGATCCCGCAGGTCTCCACAGCGGTGCCTATGCCCCCGTCCCTGCACAGGCGGAACAGTTCCGCAACGTCACCGTACTGCATCAGAGGCTCTCCTCCCGACAGGGTCACTCCGCCTTTTCCGCCGTAGAAGGCCCTGTCCCGGCATACCTCACGGTATACCTCCTCCGGGCTCATCACACGAAGGGGATCCGACAGGGCGCCCGTACAGCAGGCGTCCGCGCATCTTCCGCACGCCGTGCACAGGCTCCGGTCAAAGACATGCCGGAAACCTTCCGGATCGATATGATGGGCTCCCGCGGGGCACACCGCCGCGCAGACTCCGCATCTTATGCATTTATTGTCGATATACACGATATGCCGGTCCGGGGACTGTGTCTCCGGATTGTGGCACCACTGGCAGCGCATGGGGCATCCCTTCAGGAAGACCGTGGTTCGAAGCCCGGGTCCGTCATGCATGCAGAATCGCTGTATTTCCGTGACTCTCATAGAGCGTCCGTGCCTCCCCCGTTCTGGGAGATGACCATATCCTGCCACTCCCGGCTCAGGGTCACGAACCTGGCATTCCATCCCGACACCCGGACAGACAGGGTCTCATACTCATCGGGATGCTTCTGGGCCTCCTTCAGCAGGGCCGGGTCGGCAACGTCGATCTGCATGAAGAAGCCGCCGAGCCTTACGAAGCCCTCCATGAGGGAACACAGGGCGTCAAGTCCGTCTTCGCCTTTCACGTCCCCGGGCATCAGCCTTATGTCGAGGGCGGCGCCTGTGACCATCCTTCTGAGATCCGCTTTGCAGTATGAGCGTATTATGGAAGTGGCCCCTCTGAGATCTGTTCCCGGAGTTGGGGAACAGTTGGCGGCCAGCACCTCCCCGGCTTTTCTTCCGTGGGGCGAGGCCAGACGGTGGGGTGACCATTCGAGCTGTCTTCCGAAGGTGCTAACACCCGGCGGGAACATGTATCCGCAGATGCCGTCAAGGCCTGCGCATATGTCCGCGAGATCGCTCAGGATACGGGCGGCTATCCCGTCCGCCTCGTCGTTGTCGTTTCCGTAGTACACATACCTGTGCATCATGTACCGGCGCAGGGGCTCCTCTCCCTCCCAGTTGTTCCTGAGGATACGGAGAAACTCCGCCAGCGTCAGCTTCTTATCGTCATATACTGCTTTCTTTATGGCATACAGGCTGTCCGCCGTGTCCGCCAGCCCTCCGATATGAGGGGACCGTATCCTGTATACTGGTCCGCCCTCGTGGTACGACAGTCCGTTTTCTATGCATCCGCGTTCGAAGAGCGACACCACCGTGCATGGAGCCTGGGGTTTCCAGATCAGGCTGCCGCCGGGCTTGTCCGGATAGAAGCAGTCGTCCCTGCAAGAATTGCACATTGAAACGACATAATCTTCTAAATCAGATCTGAAACCGGCGTACAGGCTCTCGAAATCCGGGAAATCAACGCTCCCGTCGTATCCCTTCAGCGTCCGTTTCTGCAGGATCTGGAGGGAATCGAACGGGAAATAGATGAAATCCGTCGCTCCCGGGACCTGCACTTCCCAGCATCCGTCATTGGCGAAGGATCTCGCCTCCCCGAGGTCGTAACCGTATCCCGTCAGAGACTCGATTATAAGGTCCTCGTTGTAGACGGCCAGAGTCCCGCCGCCGTATCTCATCACCTCGGCCACGCGGCACAGGAGCTTTTCATCAGTATCCCTGCCCAGCCTCACCGTGGTGGGGAAATCGCTGATCCCCAGTTCCTCGAGGATGTCCAGCACCAGCATGGTCACTTCATTCGCGACCTCGTTTCCGTCGGGTCCCGTCCCGCACAGCACGATGTTCTGGTAGTGCTGTGCGTCACCGCTTACGTAGTTCCCTCCGCAGATCCATTCACATCCCTTTATGAAGAAGTGGGCAAGGATCTCCCTTGCCTCATCCAAAGTGATGCGTCCGGACTCCAGGTCGGCTTTCAGATAGCCGCCCAGCAGAAGATCCAGACGACCGATACCCGGCCAGTTGCCGCAAAGCCGCACGAATGCGAATGTGAACCAGATGCTCTGGACCGCCTCGTAGAACGTCTCCGCAGGATACATAGGCACCCTGCGCAGGTTCCTGAGGTTGTCCTCGTACCCGGGCCTTCCGCCGAGAGCTTCCAGGTATCTCGAATGCCATGTCTCAAAACTGTCAAGGCACGACACGCAGCTTCTTGCGAAAGGTTCACGTTCGGTGCCTCTGTATTTTTCAAGGGCGTCTTCGGCATCCATGCGGATCCCGGTGATGCCTTTTATCATCACTGTTTCAAAATCTATGGTAAGGTGGCTTATGCTCGGAATTATAGCGTTTCCCGCATATGTCGCGGGGATAACGTGGTTTATGGCATCCCCGAGGGTCGCGGCACCGCTTATCCTCTCCCCTTCGCATATGCGCAAGGGAGCTTCGCGGGCGATCCTCTCTATCGCCAGATCATGCTTCTCTATCTGAGAAAGTTTATCAAAGCCTTCAACATCGTCAAGAGAGACCGACGGCGTGCGCCGTGTGTCAAGCCCGTAGCGGTAATGAAGCGAGTCATACGCGAACGCCCGGGTCTTTTCGCTCAGGCGCACAGGCCTTTCAAGGCCGTTCGGCGAATAGAATTCCACAGAGCCACCTCCTTTCCCGGTCATTTCTTGTTCCCTGTCACTGCTGGATCAGAGCCATGAACAGCCTGTCAAGCTCCTGTCTGACTTCGGCGAAATTCGAAGGGTATCTCGCGTACCCATGGGCTTCCAGACTGTCTCCGGACGCAGTAGTCAGCCCCATATAGAAGCTTTTCCCGTCCAGTACAATCTTGTTGTTCCCGTTAAACCCGTTCCATCTGCCGACATCGTATCTCAGAAGCACAGACTCGAGTTCGTCCAGGAACTCCCGTGAAACGGCGACGGTGACCGTAGAGTCCTCGTCAGCCCCGTCGGGCTTTATGCTTGCGGTTATCCCGTTCTCATCAACAGTCACCCCGTACCGTATATCGGCATTCATCGCGTTGCCGGTCTGGTAGGTGAACTTGAACGACACTATATCCCTGATATCCGTCTTCTTCGCGCATCCGAAGATGCCGGCCAGCAGAGACAGCATGCATAATGCTGCCATGATCGTCACCGTCGCTTTCTGAAATCTCTTAAACATCATACGATCCTCCCGTGAGGCTGTCGATATACTCCCGGAGTTTCGGAAGCCCGCCGCGGGGGATCCCGGAGATATCCCTGCCGTGCCTGTTAATCAGGCAGTCCGTAAGTATGAATACCTTCATTCCAACCGCGGACGCGGCCGTATCCTCGTCGGCGTCATTGCCAACCATCAGACATTCCTCCGGAGGAACGCCCAGCCTTCCCGCCACCTCGGTAAAATATGCCGGGGAGGGTTTGCAGGAACGTACGTTCTCATACGACGTATAGAATTCGAAATCCGAGACCTCGAACCCAGCCCATCTGATCCTGGATTCCTGGGCAACATCCGGAAAAACGGGACTCGTGGCTATCGCTGTCCTGAGTCCCCTTGCCTTTATGTTCATTACGAGTTCCTTAATCGCCGGGTTGAAGCCGCAAACGGCTCTCAGACCGTTGAACTCATCGCCATAGAACTGATCGAACCTGTCCTTGTCCTCGTACTGCGGTCTGCCGCAGTATCCGCTGAACTCTTTCCAGAATAGCTCCTGGTTAGTCTGTCTGCCGTCATTCTTCATCATGGCGAAGAATCCCGCCCAAGTGGCTTTTTCCAGAATGTCCGAGTCATATCCCAGTCTGGCGTAAGATGTTTTCAGAAGCCTGATGTATTCCTTAATCAACTCATCCTGATCCAGCGGCAGCAAAGTGCCGTCGAGATCGAACAGAACAGCCCTGATCATCTGGCTCCCCCCTCTTCCCGCCTTGCACACAGAATATTTTCATACAGTTTCCCGGTAGTGAACCAGTTGTAAGACCTGCAGCCTCCGGCGCAGACCGGGCCGCAGGGGCATCCGGCGCATTTCCCGGTCAGCATGTCAGGACTGAACTGCCTGTTATACCGGAATGCGTTCTCGCCCATCCAGATATCAAGAAGGGACCTTTCCCTCAGGTTCCCTTCGTTGAACCTCTCGTCGTACATGGACTCGCAGCCCCGCACGTTCCCGACGCTGTCTATGCCGAGGGTCGTCAGACCGGCACTGCATCCGTTGTACCTGAGTCCCCTGATCCCCCGGATCAGCGTCTCCTCAGGCGTGTAATATCCTATGTTGTCAGCGATGCCTATGTAGAAAGACCTGTTTGCAGCATCGTTCCAGGCTGTGTCAGCCACGAACCTTATGACCTCACCGGCATCGAACCTGACGTCGACCCTGTTGTCCGCGGCATTCCCCATGGGGGAACAGGCCTGCAGCTGCCATGCGAAGATCGGATAATTCTTCAGTATCTCATAGAATTCCCTTATACGAGGAGCGTTGTCCGCCCGCAGGGCTGATATAACCGATGTATGGATCCCGTTCGACGTCAGAGCCTCAAGCGCCTCCATGGCTCTCCTGTAGCTTCCCTTCTGCCTGTACGCGTCATGGACGTCCTCCGGACCGTCCACCGAGACTGCCACCGATTCGATATCAAGTTTTTTAAGGGATGCGATGATCTCAGGCGTCATGCGGAAGCCGTTCGTTATGATGCATGTGATTATGCCTCTTGACGTCAGTCCCCGGACTATGGTCTCCCAGTCGTTCCTCATGAAGACCTCGCCTCCGATAAGGGAGACCCTCCGGCATCCCATCCCGGCGAGCTGTGCGGCCACGCTGTCGCATTCCTCCGTCGTCAGCTCGTTCTCACGGGCTTTACCGCCGGATGATCCGCAGTAGGCGCATCTGAAGCAGCATCCCAGTGTTATCTCCCACACACAGGAATCCAGTCTGTAGGGAAAGCTCCGATAGTCACTGAGCGTCATTTTCCCCGCTGTCCTTCCCGTAAACAGGGTTGATGGTCCCGCATTCACAGCAGAACTTTGCCGTATTGCTCATTCTGTTCCCGCATGACGGACAGAAAGTGAATCCTTCGCCGGGGTCTGAATCAGCGGAAGTGTTATGATCTTTGTTCGTGTCCGGGGTCTGAGCAGGAACGAACATCCCTCTTTCAGGTCCCTGAGGTCCGTTGAAAAACTCCGGGCCCGCGTATACCGCCATAGTCATCTCCTGAGGCGGCGGCACGACCGGAAAATCGGGACGCTCGTCTCCCGGGAAGAATCCCGGGCCCGCATATACGAGCATAACAGGCGGTGACGGAGGAAGCTCGACTCTGATTTTATCCGGCAGCTCCTCAGCTGTGTCGGTCTCCGGTTCTCCTTCAGGCTCACCTTTCCCTTCCGATTCTTTCATCTCTTCTTCGGGAATCTCAGCCGCGGTCTCTTCCGGCTCCTCAGCCATTTCCGTATCAGGCTCCTCCGGTTCACCGAAGTATTCGGGTCCCGCGTAAACGTCATTCACCTCTTCAGGCTCGCTGCTTTTCTTTTCGAAAAATTCAGGTCCCGCGTAAACATCGTTCACTTCTTCGGGCCTGCGTCTTTTCTTTTCGAAATAGTCGGGTCCCGCGTAAACGCCCGAAGCGGGATTGTTTCTCATCTGCTCAGGGCCTGCGTAAACGCATCTGACAGGCCTTTTTTTTGAAAAAATGCTCTTTATCCACGGATAAGATTTCTTTTCGCCCATTTGCGTTCCTTTCCTTTCTCCGGTCCATCCCGGAATCAGAATATGCTGTATCCGTTTCCTCCGCTGTTCTTCACCCTGTACAGGGCCGTGTCGGCATCCTTGAAGATGTCTCCCTCGGGGTTCTCCCTGTCGGCGAATGCCACGCCAACGCTGATCGAAACGGGCGGCAGTCCGTCGTCTGTGTTCTTCAGTTCGTTGTTTATGTTTTCTATTTTTTCGATGACGATGTCCGTGTGCAGGTCGCTGTAGACACGGGTCATGATTATGACGAACTCGTCTCCGCCGATCCTGCTGATTATATCCACGTCGCGGAAGTGTTCCTTCAGCTGCGCCGCGACCTTCTGAAGTATCCTGTCGCCAACGTCGTGCCCGTAGGTATCATTGATCCCCTTGAACTTGTTGACATCGACATACAGGATGGCAACATGGCTGAGATCGTTGCTGTGCTTGAAGTTCTCGAAGCCGAGACGGTTGTATAGCCCGGTCAGCTTGTCATGCAGCGCCTGGTAGGTGAGCTTCTCCGTGGCGCGCTGGTTGCTGTCCCGCACCATGTTGTAGGTCTCGGTGACGAACCGGAGCTCCTCCACGCCTCTGGCGGGGACAGCCTCCCTGTTCTTCATCAGTTCCACCGTCCTGGACAGCGGCCTTCTGATCTGGGTGCTTATGAATATGATCATGGCGAGGACTCCCACAAGGATCAAAAGGATCAGGTAGGTCTGCCATCTCAGGAGCTTCAGCATCGTGCTGTCTGACGTTTCAAGGGCCTCCCTGGATTCAGCAACCAGACTCTCCGTGCACTGCTTGACGTTCTGCTTTATGAGGGTCTTGTATTCCTCGTAATCGTCGTTGAACAGGAGATCTGTGGCTGCCGCCCTCATCTCTTCGGCGGACATTCCCCTGTACTCGGCGGGAAGCTCCAGTCCCGATATGTCATCGGGAATATCGGAAGGATAGTAATCGCCGGACTCGACGATGAGCTTGATCACCAGATATTCCTTCTCCATGAGAGTATTGGAATAGTCAAGGGCCGTCGCCAGACTCTCGTAAGCTTTGCTGTCCTCAGTGTTGAGCAGCTTTCTTATGTCCTCGAGAGCGTTGTCCCTTCTCTTTGTAACCTTGACTTCATTGAAGAAATCCTTCAGGTATTTTATGTCTCCGTTAACAAGGAAACTGCGGACTCTGTTAGTCAGGTAGTCGGATCCGCTCTCCATGTCGTTGGCCGCGCTTATGGCGGTTATATATCTTTCACTGGCCTCGTCCAGTTCAACATACTTGCTGTTTACGGTCAGGTCGATGGCGATCAGGGCTACTGCCAGCACCATAGCCACGGCAACGATGATAATGCTGAACCTTTTGAGGTTCACGCCTTTTTTGATGATCTTCCTGGATTCTTCCGAAAGTTCATCACCGGATCCGTCTTCTCCGCTGTCCGTTATGAGCCTGTTGGCCTTTTCCGGTGAGATATGCTCGCTGTTGTCAGCCGCAAGTCTGGCAGCGGCCTCGGCGTTCGCTCTGTCGTATTCAAGCCTCTTTTCGATGAACTGTCCGTAGACGGAGGCTTCCACCGGCTTCGAGAAATAGTATCCCTGGACCACGTCACAGCCCAGCTTCTTCAGGCCCTGGAGCTGTTCCTCGTTCTCCACGCCTTCGGCGATCACGGGCTTGTTCAGGTGCCTCGCTATGTTTATGATGACCTGCAGGATGCTGGTGCTGCCGCCCTCGCGGAACGCGTTTCTGACGAACTCCATGTCGATCTTAAGGGCGTCCACAGGCATGGTGCTCAGCATGCTGAGGGATGAATATCCGGTCCCGAAATCGTCCAGTTCCGCCGGCAGTCCAAGCTCCCTGAGTTTGGCCACGCTTTCGATGACCTGCTCGGAATCTGACGTGTACGCGGATTCGGTTATCTCGAGATAGAAGTCCTTTGGATCCAGACTGTATTCCGAAAGTATCCCCTTCCAGACGTCCAGGATTTCCGGATCGAAGAGGTCCATGCGGGAAACGTTCACGGATACCGGCATGCACCAGCCGTACTCGTCCTTCCATTTTCTTATCTGCTTTGCCACGGCTTTCCAGACGTATCTGTCAAGTTCCCTCACGAGGCCGTTGTTCTCGAACAGCGGGATGAACACCCCGGGGCTCACCATGCCCCTTTCGGGATGCTCCCAGCGCACCAGCGCCTCGGCTGAATAGAGATACGGGGTCTTCCCCTTTATATTGAACTTGGGCTGGTAGAATACCCTGAACTGTTCCTGATCTATACCGGCCCTGAAATCCTCGACCAGCTGTTCCTCGTCGATCTCCCTGCTGTGCAGGGTCTCGTCGAACACGCCCACGTTGTTCGTATAGCTGCCCCTGACCTGGTCCGACGCGGCTTTGGCCCTGTCGAACCTCTGCTCCAGAGGTATGGACTTGCTGACGTGCGGATACACGCCCATCCTCATCCTGATGAAGATGTTCTCCGTCTCATCGGACAGGTTAGCGGTTATCCGGTCCAGAAACTCTGAATAGCTGTCCGACCTGTGGGGAGTGTATATCAGGAACGTGTCTGCGTCGAGCCGGCAGGCCATGCCGTCGGACATACGCATTTCGCTGTAGATGTTGGCGCCGAGCTTCGAGATCACGCGGTCCCCGTATTCCTTGCCGTATCTCGCGTTCAGGAGATGGAAGTGGTTGATATCCACGTGGTAGGCGTCCATGTCGGCTTCGGGGTTCAGTTCGTCCTCCTGCCCGGCATACCTGTAGAAGAATTCCCTGGTCAGCAGGCCGGAAAGACCGTCCCTTTCAGTCAGGTTGATGGTCTGTATACCCTCATACAGCTCTATGACCCTCTTGACCCTGGTCTTCAGGACTTCGGGATTGTACGGCTTCATGATGAAGTCCACGGCGCCCAGCTTCAGACATTCTATCTCGTCGCTGTGTTCCTGACTGGAGGTCTGGACCAGCACCGGGATGCGTGAGAGCTCCTCATCGTCGCCCATTATCTTCAGCAGCTCCATGCCGCTGAGTTTCGGCATCTGCAGATCGAGTAGGACTATGGACGGTTTGATCTCGCTCCTCAGGATGGCAAGAGCTTCCTCGCCGTCTGCCGCGAGGATCACCTCGTACTCGTCCGACAGGATATTTTCCAGCAGCACCCGGTTTATGTACTCGTCCTCTGCGACCAGCACCTTTCTTTTAATGTCCCGGAAGAATGGTTCGTTGTTCAGCATTTCGTGCCCCTTACATATATATTTACTACATAATTTTCCATATTTAGTATACACGAAAACTGCTGCCAAAACAAGGGTTTCCGGCTTAAAGGACCGTTGCGATTTTTCATCCGAAGTGGTACAATCTTGTCAGAGAACAAAATACGAAAATTTCGAGGTTAATTATGGACAGAATCAGGACCATCATAGGCAAAATGACCCTTGAGGAAAAGGCATCCATGTGTTCGGGAGGAGGCTGCTGGACCACCGAGGAGATAAAGCGTCTGGGCATACCGGAGATATGGCTCACAGACGGCCCCCACGGTCTGAGGAAACACATAGGACGTAAGGACAGCACCGGAGCCGACATATCGGAACTGGCGGTGAGCTTCCCCTCCGCCGTTGCAACGGCGTCATCGTTCAATACGGAGGTTGCCCGCAGGATAGGCGCGGAGATCGGCGAGGAATGTCTCCGTGAGAACGTCCAGGTCCTTCTCGGTCCCGGGGCCAACATCAAGAGGCATCCGCTGTGCGGGCGGAACTTTGAGTATTTTTCCGAGGATCCCCTTCTCGCCGGCGAGACAGCTGCGGCGTTCATAAACGGGCTCCAGGAAAAAGGCGTGGCAGCATGCGTCAAGCATTTCTGCGCCAACAACCAGGAGACCTGGAGGATGACCATATCGTCCGAAGTGGGCGAAAGGGCCCTCCGGGAGATCTACGCCGCCGTATTTGAGCGCATAGTCAAAAAGTCTAAGCCCTGGAGCATAATGGCGAGCTACAACCGGATCAACGGCGTGTATGCGACCGAAAACAGGAAAACGATCCGCGAGATGCTCAGAAAAGAGTGGGGCTATGAAGGATGTGTCATAAGCGACTGGTGCGCTGTCCATTCTCGGGAAGAAGCAATAAAGGGAGGCACATGCCTCACCATGCCCGGAGCTTCGGGCACAGACCATGAGATAGTCGACGCGGTAAGGGCCGGGACACTCTCCGAGGAACTGGTTGACGAAGCCGTCGAGTACATACTGAACCTCGTGTTCTGGGCAGATTCACACCGTCTGCCGGAACAGAAGCCCATAGATTTCAGTCACGGCCACGAAGTCGCGTACATGAGCGAGGTGGAGTCCGCTGTCCTTCTCAAGAACGACGGGCTGCTCCCTCTCGACCCGTCAAAGAGGATCGCATTCATAGGCGACATGGCCGAGTTCCCGAGATACCAGGGCGGCGGATCCTCCATGGTCAACACCGAGAATTCAGTCTCAGCGCTCGCGGCTGTCAAAGGCTACTGCGACGTGACTTTCGCCAGGGGATACAACGGTCCCGAAGTGGACGATGATCTCATAGCAGAGGCAGTCAAGGCCGCGAAGACGGCAGACGTGGCTGTAGTGTTTGCCGGTCTTTCATCAATCACGGAAAACGAGGGCTTCGACAGGCCCGACATGGAACTCCCCGAAAACAACAATGCTCTTATCCGGGCCGTGGCGGCAGTCAACAGCAACACCGTCGTGGTTCTGCACACAGGCTCTCCCGTGACAGTGCCGTGGGAAGATGATGTCAGATCCATACTGCAGGTGTTCTACGGCGGCGAAGCCGTAGGCGAGGCCACATGCGACCTGCTTTTCGGCAGGCGCAACCCCTCCGGGCATCTCGCCGAGACCTGGCCCCTCAGGCTTGAGGACACGCCGGCATACCTCACGTTCCCCGGCGACAGCGGTACGGCAAGATACATAGAGGACGTATATGTAGGCTACAGATATTACGAAACGAGAAAAATGCCCGTCAGGTATCCCTTCGGGCACGGTCTTAGCTATACTGTTTTTGAATACTCCGATCTGAAGCTTGACAAAGAAAAGTTCGGCCCGGATGACGAAGTCGGAGTAAGTGTCAAGGTAAAGAACACAGGGAATATGGCAGGCTCCGCTGTCACCCAGCTTTACGTTTACGTGAACAAATGCCCGATAATGAGACCTTCAGTGGAACTCAGAGCCTTTGAGAAGACGGAGCTTCAGCCGGGCGAAGAGAAGGAACTGAAGTTCACGCTCACGAAGAGAGACTTCTCATACTGGGACACGAAGCACGGATGCTTCAGGATGCCCAGAGGAAAATACGAGATCAGGATCGGATCGAGCGTGCGTGACATCGCCCTGTCTGCCACCATCGAGGCGGAAGACGAGATCATACCGGAAAACATGAGATACGACATCATGTCGCTGATGGAAGACGTCCTGAAGCATCCTCTCGGAAAGGAATTCTTCAGCACCAGGAGCGATGAGATCACCGACGGCCTGCTCAGAAGCGGCATCGCCGGCCACAACAAGGGCCGCACGCCAACAAAAGAAGAGCTTCTGGAAATGGCAGAAGCTCTCTACAGTCAGCCTTTGCTGGTAGTCGGGATGTATCTTCCCTACACGACCGACGAGGAGATCGCGGAACTTATCGACAGGATGAACGGTAAATAAGGGGGCTTCCCAAGTTGCACCATGTCTCCCATCACCATGAGGAGCTGGAGACTTCCGCAACTGTGGACCCGAACTTTTAGCACATATACGCAAGATCGTCATGGCAGGTGAGGACTGGCTTCTCCCTGCCTGACTTCTTCTGCCCGTCAGAGAAACGTGTGGTCAGCCCTCGAAAACGGCACTGACAGCACTGGGTGAAAGCACGCTGCGGTAGAGTGCCCCGTACAAATTCGAGAGTCCTCCTGTCGCCATGCCGATTATGCTGAACACCAGCGCGATGATTCCAAGTACTCGGCCCACCTTTGCGATACCCGTCAGACACCCGAGCTCCCTTGCAAGTCTGCCTGATTTTACGAGGGCCATGATGGCAAAGACGAGCGCCACCACGGACAGAAAAGACAGGACAGTGAATATTGTGTTCAAAAGTCC
>CACZSC010000064.1 GCA_902783755.1 uncultured Ruminococcus sp.
AAAGAGGACCCGGATGTGACACTGTCCGCCCAGGAAAGAAAGATCGGAGGCCTCGGAATATTCATGGTGAAGAAATCCATGGATGACATTACGTACGAATACCTGGACGGCAAAAACATACTGACAATAAAAAAGAATATATAAAGGAGGACAAGAAAGTGGAAGACAAGAAAATCACAGAGATCATTGAAAAGATATCCGTCAGTCTTAGTGATGAACTAAAAGAAAAGGCAAAAGAATGCAGGAATCTTGACGAACTCATCATATTTGCTGGAAAAGAAGGTATCGAGCTGCCTGACGAGCTGCTTGAAACTGCAGCCGGAGGGTACGATCATTACGAGATGGGAACCTGTATAAAATGCGGAGCTCCGCTCGATCCCGATAAGCCTAATGGACAAAAAATCTGTAACAGATGTTACGATAAATTGATGAGAGATGTCCGGGCTAGAAGTGCGCCGACACTTTAATAAATTTAATTTACAATATACAGGAGGATAACATGGAAGACAAGAAACTGAACGAATTTCTCGGGAAACTGTACGACTCATTTGATGAATCAAAGAAAAAACAGGCTGAAGGATGCAAAACCCTGGACGAACTGCTTAAGCTGGCCGGTGAGGCTGGGATTGAGATCCCGGACGAGTTTCTGGATCTTGCAGCAGGCGGTGTCGCTCTGGACACCGAACTTAAGGCAAAAGCAACGGCCAGATTGGGAGACGAGGGACATTACGGAAGATGCGCTAAATGCGGATCATTCAAGATCGTAAGGACTGTCGGCCTATTGGAACTGTGCGACTCATGCAGCAGTACACCGAAAGCAAAAAGCAGCAGGTCAAATATCTTCTAAGGAACTGAAACTCTAAACCTTTCAAGATCTAAATAGGAGAAATATTATGAGATTCCGTAACATTCTTTCGATCATACTGGCCGCTGTTTTGATCGCTGCGGCTGCGCTTCCGATCTTTTCGGAAGAAGCCGATGAGACAGAAGAATTTCCCGAGAAGTATGATCTCAGGGATTATGACCTGGTGTCCCAGGTCAAGATGCAGAATCCTTACGGAACATGCTGGGGTTTCGCGGCGATAGCTGCCAGCGAGATAAGCATCCTGGCTGAACTGAGAGAACTGTCACCTGCATACGCGGAATACTTTGCAGATCCGGACAAGCTCGATCTTTCCGAGCTCCAGCTCGCTTGGTATGCCTATATGCCTCTCGATGAGAGATACGGCGCACAGGCAGGAGAGGGATCACATGTCTACGGCATTTACCCGCTCAACAGGGGCGGTTATATAATGACAGCCACAGGCCTTCTGGCAAGCGGCGTCGGACCGGTCTCCGAAGATGTCGTGCCTTACAGGAACCATGAAGGAGTGACATACGGCGATGATCTGCCTCTGCTTTTCTATATGCCGTACAACGAAGAGACCGGGGAATACGACTGGAGCGTGGATGAAAGCCTTCATTTTGCGAAATCCTTTGAACTGGCCAATACAAATATCATGTCAAATCCAAACAGCAAGGACGAAGAAGGTAATTACGTCTACAATCCGAAAGGGACGGAATTTGTCAAGCGCGAGCTAATGGCAAAGCGCGGCGTCTACGTTTCTTTTCACGCCGATACCTCGAGACCGGGTCAAATCAATGAAGAAGGACATTACATTAACCTTGACACGTATGCGCATTATACCTACGACGATGCTAAGTCCAACCACGCAGTATGTATCATAGGATGGGATGACAGTTATTCCAGGGAAAACTTCCTTGAAGGCCATCAGCCGCCTGCTGACGGAGCATATATAGTGAAGAACAGCTGGGGAAGCGTAAACAGCGATGAACACAATTACGGCACCTGGGGCGCAGACGGAAGCGGATACTTCTATCTCTCATACTATGACAAGAGCATCAGTGTGTTTGAAAGTTATGATTACGCTGTCAGCGAAACATTCTATAACGGCCAGAATTCATACGTGATCTGCAGTCAGTACGACTTCATGCCTACTCTCGGAGTCGGACTTAGTTTACCCTTGGAAGCCGATTCGATAGTCGCAAACGTCTTCACTTCGGATACAGTCGACCAGTACATCAGAGCCGTTTCGGTTCTGGCTCCCAACCCGGGGATCACTGCTACAGTACAGGTGTACCTTCTCAATGAAGGCTGGGAGAATCCCACAGACGGCACTCTTCTGATGTCGACGACAAAATCATTCGAAACAGCCGGCTATCACAAGATCACTCTGGACGGCGACGCATACATACCGGTGGATTGTCAGTACAGCATAGTGGCAAATCTTACAGTCGACGGAGAAGCGAAATTGCCTGTAGCATTCAATCTTACATGGATAGGAGAAAACGAACCTGAAACAGGAGCATATGTAACTGCAGTCGTCAATCCCGGGGAGAGTTTTATCTACACTTTGGGTGATGACGGATCCTATAAATGGTATGACTGGTCTGATAAGAAAACAGAATACGAAGAGATAATCGCTCCCTTGCTGAACCAGGGTCCGGATGTCGGAGCCACCATAGACAATATATCATTGAAAGCTTACGGTGAGCTCGCACGGGAGCTTGAAGTGACAAGCACGGTCAACAATGCAGATGAGCTCACGGACTCAGCTGGTGATGTTATAAAGTACACGATCACGGTGACGAATCCCGAACAGTACGAAATAAAGAGCATACATCTCGAGGACAGCATGCTGGATCTGGGCGACAACGCTTTCATAGAGAAGCTCGATGCGGGCGAATCATATACATTCGACGCTGAATATACGGTGACGGAAGAAGATATAAAGGCAACAAACCTTGTCCATTATACAAGAGTGAAACTCGATTACGACAAGCATCTCAACGCCGGCGCCGGTGAGATCCTGTACTTCACGGCCAAATATCCGTGGTACAGTGATTCTCTCGCAAAGGTGTTTACGGCGCTCGGTACTGAATGGGGCAGCCATTTCGAGCAGGGAAGGCCGGTAACCAGGGGAGACTTCGTAAAGGCTCTTTATCTGCTTGGCGGAAACAGCGCAAATGACCTGATCCTTCCGTTCGACGACATCTCGCCGGATGATGACGTGGCTGATGCTGCGGCATGGGGTGCGGCCTGCGGTGTGATCGAAGGATTCGGAGACGGTACTTTCCGCCCTGATGAAGCCATAACACGCGAGCAGATGTGCGCGATGATGTACAGGTATGTACAGGCCCTCGGTATGGGATATGAAGGACTGTGGTCCTTCAACCTTGAGTTCCCGGATGCCGGAGAGGTTTCCGACTGGGCGAGTGAAGCAGTCCACTGGATGGTGCAGAACGGAATAATCATCGGAACGCCCAAGGGACTCGAGCCCAAGAAAGGCGCTACACTGGCCCAGTACTGCACGGTGCTTGATCGTTTCACAAGTTTATTCGCTGAGAACTGATTCTAAAAGAATATTGTAAATAGAAAACATGCAGCTGTGG
>CACZSC010000065.1 GCA_902783755.1 uncultured Ruminococcus sp.
GCCTATGGCAATGCCCACAGGAAATACTGCTCGCACGAATGCTATATCGAGGACAGATTCGGAGGTGGCCATTATGAGTAAAGAAGAAGGACGCCGGGAGATCGTGTACCAGATGACCATGACGGCGGCGCGTAAAATGCTCGAAGAAGGGGTTGTCACCCGGGAAGAATACGAGAAATTTGATACAAATATGCGACAAAAATATGAGCCGATTTTCGGCAGTTTATTCACCGACATTAACTTGATATAGCTCGGACACCACGGGAATATAGCACCGAAAGGAGGTACGGCTTATGCCTACTATAAGGAAGATAAAAGCTTTACCCGCGGTCCGCACACCAGGGAAACGAGTTGCCGCGTATGCACGCGTTTCGATAGGAACGGAGGTGCTGCTTCATTCCCTTTCCGCGCAGGTCAGCCATTACAGCAGCCTGATACAGAGCAACCCCGCATGGGAATATGCCGGAGTCTATGCCGATGAGGGTGTGACGGGAACAAGCACTGCCCACAGGGATGGGTTCAACAGGCTCATGGCGGACTGTGACGCCGGAAAGATCGACCTTATCCTGACAAAGTCGGTCAGCCGCTTTGCAAGGGATACGGTGGACTGCCTGAAAGCCGTCCGGCATTTGAAGGACATAGGCGTGGAAGTACGTTTTGAGCGTGAAGGTATCTCAACCTTCACCGCAGACGGGGAACTTCTCCTCACGCTCCTCGCGTCATTTGCCCAGGCGGAAAGTGAGAGCATCTCGGCTAACGTAAAGTGGGCGGTCAGAAAGCGTTTTGAAGAAGGGATCCCCAACGGGCATAAAGCACCCTTCGGATACGAATGGGACGGCGGGATGTTCCGTATCATCCCGGAGCAGGGAGAAGTGGTGAGGTATATTTTCAAACGCTACCTTGCGGGGGATTCAGGCTACAGCATCGCCAGGAAACTGGCAGAGCGGGGAGTGACCGGACAGAACGGGGGACCTATGTGCGATTCAACTATTAAGGACATTGTTTCCAACATTTCCTATACGGGGACCATGATCCTCCAAAAGAATTATATCTCGGAGAACCATGTACGGAAGCACAACAGGGGAGAACTCCCCCGTTATGCTGTTGAAGACATGTTTGAGCCGTTGGTTTCCAAAGAGGACTTTGAGAAAGCGCAGGACATCCGGCATCGCAGGGCTGAAGAATCCCCTAACGTCGGTTATTTGCCCACGAGATTCTCCGGGCTGGTTAAATGCGGGAATTGTGGACGCGGGGTCAGCAGACGTACTGCCGGGGGTAAAAAGAAATGGGTCTGCAATACCAGGGAGCGGAAAGGGACCGGAGTCTGCGACATGCGCCCATTGATGGAAACGGAACTTGAAGCGGCTGCAGACGCCGTGGTCGGCAGTCTTGATCACGATGAATTCCGCAGGCTTGTCGCCGGTATTTTTGTTTTTGGCGACCGCATCGAGTTCCGGCTGGCGAATGGCAGTGTTAAGAAAGCCGCAAGGGAGTACGGTGGCTTCAAAATGAGGAACGGTTTCTCGGGAAGACTGTTCTGCGGGGACTGCGGAGCGAAACTTGAGCGCGATACATGGAGAAAACGCGGAGGTGGGAAAAACACCCAGATAAAGATCTGGAGATGTTCCTCACTGCGGTGTTCCTGTCAACTCAGGCGGGTGACGGAGGACGAACTTAAACGGGCGGCAGCCGATGTCCTTGATACCGCAGACTGCGAGCCCGCTTTTGTCGAGAATGTGCGGCGGGCGGTCGTGTTCAATGACAGTATCAGATTTGAACTTAAAGAGAAGGAGGTGAAAACATGGCGAAGAGAGTAACACAGATCCCAGCCACCCTGAACCGTTTTACGTCGGCCCCGGTCTTTTCCGTGGAAAAAAGGAAGGTTGCTGGGTACGCGAGGGTATCCACTAATAATGAAGAACAGCAGTCCAGTTACGAAGCCCAGATGGACTACTACAAATCTTATATCACAAGCCGGAATGATTGGGAGTTCGTAGGGATGTACTCTGACGAAGGAATCACGGCGACCAGTACAAAACGGAGGGACGGGTTCAACAGAATGGTCGGTGACGCTCTGGCGGGGAAGATCGACCTCATCATCACAAAGTCGATCAGCCGGTTCGC
>CACZSC010000066.1 GCA_902783755.1 uncultured Ruminococcus sp.
CCTTCGCAGAAAACCCTGTATGTCTTACCGATCCTTGTCTCGTTGTATTTTTCGCTGACTTCGAGCTGGGCTCTCATCAGGATATCGTATCTGTCCTGTTTGACCTGTTCGTCTATCTGACCGGGGAAACTGTATGCGGGAGTATCCTCCTCCCTTGAATATGTGAACGCTCCGAACCTTTCAAATTTCGTTTCCTTTATGAAGTCACAGAGTTCCTCGAAATCCTCTTCCGTCTCTCCCTGGAATCCCACGATTGCGGTGGACCGTAGTACAACTCCCGGTATACCGTCCCTGAGCCTCTTCACGGCATCCCGGATGACGGAAGATCCTCCGTGCCGGTTCATCTTCCTGAGGACCTTCTCAGATATATGCTGTATCGGAAGATCTATGTACTTCACCACCCTCGGGTTGTCGCGGACCTCACGGATGAACTCGTCCGTTATCTTGTCAGGATAGCAGTAGAGAAGTCTGATCCATTCGATTCTTGTGCTCTCGCATATCCTGCGGATCAGCTCGTCTATGGCGTACCTCCTGTACAGATCGATGCCGTAGGCTGTCGTATCCTGGGCGATCAGGTTGAGTTCCTTTATCCCGAGGCTGTCCAGCGACTTCGCCTCTTCGACCAGGTCCTCGATGGTCCTGCTTCTGAATCTTCCCCTTATGAGCGGTATTGCACAGTATGTGCATCTGTTGGAGCATCCCTCGGAGATCTTCATGTAAGCCATATGATCTCCGGTGGTGATGATCCTTTCCCCGCCGATCTCGGATGTCTCCTTGCCTTCAAAATAGGAATATCTGCACCCGGCCGCCTTATCTTTGTCCAGTATCGAATCTACCGCCTCTACGATCCGGTGTATGCCCCCGACTCCGAGGGCTGCGTCAACTTCGGGAAACTCGTCAAGCACCTGCTCCCTGTACCTTTCGGCCATGCAGCCGGCAACGACTATCCCCTTCAGTCCCCTGTGTTTCTTGAGCCATGCTATATCAAGTATGTTGTCTATGGATTCCTTCTTCGCGCTCTCGATGAAGGCACAGGTGTTTATTATCACCACATCAGCTTCGGTCTCTTCCGGAGTTATCTCATATCCCGCATCCAGAAGATGCTTCAGCATCACTTCGGTATCGCAGGTGTTCTTCGAACATCCCAGCGAAACGAATCCAACTTTTCCCTTTGACATATTGTTCACCTGCCTGTTTCGTCCTTCATCCTGTCTGCGCAGGACCAGATCTCTCCCGTATCAAAGCCCATCCTGACAAGAGCGGCAAACGCTTTCCTTTTCTCATCCCTGCCTCCCGAAAGGATCCCGGGATACCTGTGTTCTATATTATACTCCAGGGCTTCGTCATACAGTTCCCCGGCCACCGCGTCCGCAGCCACCTGGGCATCCTGACGTTCAAAGCCTCTGGAAGTCAGATATGAGATCACCCTGTGCCGTCCCCGGTGTTTGTTCCTGACTTCCTTCTCGGCGATTCGGACACAGGCGGATCTGTCGTCCAGAAGCCCTCTCCTGACGTATGCCGCCGTTGCGTAAACGGCGTGTTTTTCCGAAAAGCCCTTGTCCTTCAGTTTTTTCTCTATTTCTTTCCTGCTTTTGTCGGATCCGGCTATGATGCGGCCGGCTTCCGCTACCGCCCTCGTCCTGTCAGCAAGTCCGCAGATCGCAGTATACAGGGACTCGGTAACTTTCGTTCCTTCCTTCACAGGTGCTTTCTCCAGCAGTTTCTGCCAGAGCTCCCGAAGAATGAAGAATCTTTCCTCACCTCTGTCATCCCCCAGCGTCACCTTAACATTTGCCGTGCTGGGAGCCATGATTATCGATTTAATGACCACAGTCCACCTCCCCGGCATGCACGTGAAGGAAGTTCACGTTTCCGAAACTGCCGTCCGGTACCACGTTGGGATCGCAGGATGTGATTATGATCTGCCTGTTGCTCTTCTCCCCCAGGGTATCCAGAATGAACTTTCTCCTGTTGATGTCAAGTTCAGAGAATACGTCGTCCAGAAGGATGACGGGATTCTCACTCCCTATTTTCGCGGATATGTCAGCCTCGGCCAGTTTCATCGAAAGCGCCAGGCTCCTCTGCTGTCCCTGGGAGGCAAAAGGCTTCGCTTCGTGCCCGTTGAACGATATGGAGATGTCATCCTTGTGGATCCCCCAAAGCGTGCTCCCCGCCGCTATCTCTCTCTCGAGATTCGCCGACAGCTTTTCGTACAGAACACCGGTGTCTCCTTTTGCGGGCTCTTTTGTCAAAGGCTGCGGCATGTTTTCCGATACGGCGTGGGAAGCGTATTTCAGGACCGGCACTTCTCTTCCGTCGGTCATCTCGGAAAAATATCCGTTCACGGCGCTGTTCAACATGGACACGTATTCATTCCTGAACGAGCATATCCACGCGCCGTATTCACTGAGCGCCATGGAAAAGACATCGAATTGTTCAGCCGCAACCTGCTTGCCGTCCTGCGCCATCTTTATGAGGGCATTCCTTTCGGCCAGTGCCACAGAATACTTCTTCAGGTATCTGAGGTAGAGAGGTGAAAGCTGTGATATCGCGATATCCAGAAAGGTCCTTCTTTCCAGAGGGCCTCCAGCAACGAGAGAAAGATTTGAAGGCGCGAAAAGCACCGCCCTGAAATTCCCCATCATTTCAGATGAGGAAGCCAGCGTGGCACCGTTTCTCGCCAGTATCTTTTTCCCGGTTTTCTGTATCGTTGCGGAAAGGTCCGTATCCTCGCTGTATCCGTCCTTCCTGAAAGACATCGATACAGACGCAAAATCCTCCCCGAACTTTATGAATTCTTTTTCCTTCGAACCCCGGAAGGATCTCCCCCGGGCGAAGAAATAGATTCCCTCCAGTATATTCGATTTTCCCTGCGCGTTCATCCCCCACAGCACGTTGATGCCGGGAGACATCACACAGGACGCTGACGTCAGGTTGCGCCAGTTCGCGAAAGAAACCGAAGAGACTCTCATTTCTCCTCCAGTTCTGTATATTATTCCTCGTCAAGATTGATCTCGTTGAGATCCAGTTCGTCTTCCTCTTCCTCGAGCTTGTCAAGATCGTCTTCCGGTTTTTCGACTGCTTTCGCGTTCTTGACTTTTTCGGAGATCTCCTCCATGAGTGACGGGTCGTTCTCAAGCGCCGCGATGGCGTTCTCCTTGCCCTGACCGAGTCTGGTACCCTCGTAATAGAACCAGGCGCCGCTCTTTTCGATGACTCCCCTTGCAACGCCCATGTCGACCGCTTCGCTGAACTTGGAGATACCCTTTCCGTATAGGATGTCAAACTCCGCGACCTTAAATGGAGGAGCGACCTTGTTTTTCACAACTTTGCACTTCACGCGGTTGCCGTAAACGTCATCCTTGTTTTTGAGTACTTCCGATCTGCGGATATCCAGCCTTACGGATGCATAGTACTTGAGGGCGTTGCCGCCTGTCGTGGTCTCGGGGTTGCCGTAGCTCACACCGATCTTCATCCTCATCTGGTTGATGAAGATAACGATGCAGTTGGTTTTTGAAATAGTGCCGCTGAGCTTCCTGAGCGCCTGGGACATAAGTCTCGCGTGAAGTCCCATGGTAGCCTCACCCATGTCCCCGTCGATCTCCTTCTGGGGCACCAGAGCCGCAACGGAGTCCACGACTGCGATGTCCACGGCTCCGGACCTTACCAGAGTGTCAAGCACTTCCAGAGCCTGCTCTCCGGAGTCGGGCTGTGAGACAATCAGATCATCAACGTTGACGCCGAGATTCTTTGCGTAGACCGGGTCAAGCGCATGTTCAGCATCTATGAAAGCAGCAGTGCCGCCGATCTTCTGCGCCTCCGCTATCGCGTGGAGAGCAACCGTGGTCTTACCTGAAGCTTCAGGTCCGTATATCTCGATTATCCTGCCTCTGGGAAGCCCGCCTATGCCGAGGGCCACGTCAAGGGACAGCGAGCCTGTGGATATTGCGGAAACGTTCATCTGGGGGTTCTCTCCCATCTTCATGACCGTCCCTTTGCCGAAGATCTTGTCGATCTGGCTCATGGCCGACTCAAGCGCTTTCTTCTTTTCTTCCGGTGTCTGATCGTAGGTAACTGTCTGTTTTTTAATGGATTTAGCCATCACTGGGCACTCCTTCTCTGTTTGTTTTGGTTTGTTTTCTTGTCCCAATTATATATCATGAAAAGCGCCTTTTCAATACTGAAAGTCAAAAATCAAGCCCTGTTTCATACCATAACTGGTACTAATTTCAGCTGCCGCAGCCTTTTCGCAGCCTTTTTCGCGCCTTTTGGAAACATACCGCCTATTCCAATTGACCTTTACGCCGCTGTTGTATATAATTGGAACATAACAGCAACTCACTCAGAGGACCGATTATGGCTGACTACAGAATGATAGAAACCGATACCTGGCCAAGATACCAGAGGTTCGTCCATTTTACGGAAGATGCTCCCTGCGCCGTCTGGCTCACTGATGACATCGACGTCACTGAACTTGTGGACGGGGTCAGGACAAGCGGAAAACCGTTTTATCCCTCAATGCTGTACTGCGTGTCAAAAGTCATAAACGCGCACGAGGAATTCCGGCTGACTTCCGTCGATTCACCGCTGTTCCCGAAACCCATGCCGGCCGTCTGGGATGTGGTCCACCCTTCCCACAATGTTTTCAGGCAGGACAGCGAGACCTTCGTCAACATATTCACGCTGTACACGGATGATCCGGTTAACTTCATAGACAACTGTACCCTTGATATCGAGAAGGCCGTCTCCTCGGCCCCGGGTGACATCCCGTGCCCCTCAAACATATTTGAGGCTTCATGTGTGCCCTGGAGAGGCTTCACCTCGGTGGGCTCCGTCCAGGAAGCCTACCCCTTTTCGCCCATAGTGGTCTGGGGCAGATACGGAAATTCACCGGACGGCAGGATCGTGATGCCTCTGTCAATACAGATCAACCACGCCTGCGCCGACGGATATCATCTTGCAAGATTCATTTCCGAAGCCGAGGCTGCAGCCGCAGATCTGGGCAGGCTGCTCCGCACAAAATAAACGGAGGTATTTATGGATCAGAACACCAACTTCTACGACATAGCGATCATCGGCGCCGGTCCGGCGGGGTATACAGCAGCCATATATGCGGCAAGGGCGGGGAGGTCCGTCGCTGTTTTTGAAAAGGCTTCCCCCGGCGGACAGATGGGCATAACTTCCACTATAGAAAACTACCCCGGCTTCGCATCGGTCGAGGGCTTCGAGCTGGCGATGAAGATGGAAAGCCAGGCCAAAGTGCTCGGAGCCGTATGCAAGACAGAAGCAGTCACCGCAGTAACCGATGAGGGAAAGTATAAAAGGATAACGACAAAAAAAGGCGAATATCTAGCCAAATCCCTTGTGATTGCGACCGGAGCGAAACCGCGCCTCCTCGATGTGCCGGGAGAGGCTCTCTACACGGGACGCGGGGTATCGTACTGCGCCACCTGCGACGGGATGTTCTTCAGAGGACGCGCCGTGGCCGTGAACGGAGGAGGAGACACCGCATTCGAAGATGCTCTGTACCTTTCGAACATGTGCAGTTCCGTGACCCTTATCCACAGAAGGGATCAGTTCAGGGCTGCTGCATACCTTGTGAAACGGGCTCGGGGAAAAGAGAATATTCACTTTATCCTCAACAGTGTCGTTAAGGAAATAAAGGGAAAGGAATCCCGCGTTTCATCTCTTGTTCTGACTGACAGAACAACTGGAGAGGAAACTGTGCTTGAATGCTCTGGTCTGTTCGTCGCCGCGGGAAGGGTACCCGAAACAGAGCTCTTCAGGGGTATTGTGGAACTTGATCAGGCCGGATATATCATTGCAGGAGAAGACACCAGAACAAGCAGTCCCGGTATTTTTGCCGCCGGGGACGTGAGGACAAAAACTCTCCGTCAGATCGTGACTGCATGCGCCGACGGCGCCGTGGCGGCACAAGCTGCGGAGGAATGGCTGGAAAGTGAGGGAAAATGACATCATGACAGAAAAGAAGAAAATCAAGCTCGGGATCATCGCGGCAATGTCGGTGGAAGCTGAAAAGATAGTGTCGTCTATGGAGGATGTCAGTGAAGAGAAATGCGGTAACATAGTCTTCACTTCCGGAAGAATAGGCAAAACGAATGTCGTATGCGCTGTCTGCGGCATCGGCAAGGTCTTCGCTGCCATGTGTGCGGAAGCCATGATAATCAAGTACTCTCCTGAATACATAATCAACACGGGAGTTGCCGGCACCCTTACGGAAGATCTGTCCATAGGAGATGTGGCACTGTCCCGGGCGGTGGTGCAGCATGACATGGACACCTCAGCCATAGGGGACCCTGTTGGCCTCATCCCCGGGTTCAATCTGATTGAAATACCGGCGTCTGAAGATCTCTCCAGTCTTGTATCGTCCATCATGGACAAAATGAAAATAAAACATGAAAGAGGAGTGATAGCCTCCGGTGATGTTTTCGTTGCGGAAGAAAAGATCAAAAAACAGATCAGAGACCGCTTCTCCGCCATAGCCTGCGAGATGGAAGGCGGATCTGTCGGGCAGGTGTGCTTCGCAAACGGTATTCCGTTTCTGATTATTCGTGCCATATCTGACGACGCCAATTCAGGGGCGTGTAAGGATTACCCCGCCTTTGCGGAAAAAGCCGCGAGCGTATCTGCGGAGCTGACCGTAAGGCTTGCAATGTCCCTCCCGTTCAGCGTACACCACAAATTCTCGTGGAAAGAAATCATTGACCGCATGTATGACAAGGGTTTGTCCAGTGATACTGAAGACGCAGTAAAAGTTATCTACAGTTCCGGACGGGACAAGAGATTCATCATTTTCAGAGACAGATCAACCGGAGTGTTCGAATACAGATTCGAAAAACTTGAAGAATGGGATGACATTGTGTGGGATTTCAAACAATGCGCTCCCGATGAAACTCCTGCATCATGGCTTCCCTTCTCCTCCCCTCACTCTTCAAGGTTCGGAAGTGAAGAAGATGCATGGAATGAAGTTATCACACTCCCGGATTACAAACGGTATTTCGAATAACGTACAGTGGAATAGTCTAACGCAGCGCAGCCGCAGGTTTTATCCTGCGGCCGCGTCATACCATGCAACAAATCAAATGTAATTATCCGTTTTTCCAAATGCGTTGTATACATTCTCGAACTGGTTCTCTATCACCGGTATCGGCCTTACATCATCCATCCTGCAGTCTGCCTCGATGTCTTCTCCGGAGATTCTGATCTTCGTTACTAGAACTTTTGTCCGATGACTTGTATCTGTCTCTACCCTTTCCGGGATCTCTCCGTTTCCTATAAGATAAGAACCTCTTGAAAGTCCTCCGTCATCGATATACTTGAGTATGGAGGAAAGGATCGCATACCTCGTGATAAGGATGTCATAGTTTATGCTGAGCTCTACCAAAGCTCTCTGCGAATCCGCGCTGTTCTCTCTGAAGAATGCCTTAATCTCGTTTCCGGTCTTTGAAAGAAGAGACCGGATTTTTTCTTCGTTCCGTATAAATGCTGCACATTCGTCATGGAGCAGCTCGTCTTCTTCACGCTTTTTCAGGATGGTTTCCAGAGTGTCTCCGCCGTCCTTCAGAAGCCCCGCGAACACTGCAGCAAACTCGCATGCTGCGGAGATTTCTACGTCGGACCAGTCGGGTTTGGGAATCCTCAGGGCACTTGCCCTCTCGGCTGCTCTGGACGAACCGACCTGGGTGGAATTGAGAGCAGATCCGCCGGGCCTCTTGATCCCGAACACGCCGCCGCATTCCCCGACCGGATAGAAATTCCCGAGTTCCGGGTTCTCATACCAGATACCGCACTCGAGCCCTCCGTTCATGTGCTGGGCGCACACGCCGATCTCAAGCAGATCCTTTTCAAGATCGATCCCGTGGGACAGATAGAGTTGGTACGCTCTCTCGTTCATCTGCCTCAGCCTCTCTACCGGTGTTTTACCGAGAGCGGAGCATCCTGCAAGATACGAATACGCTTCTTCTCCGATTACATCCACGGTAAGACCGTTTTCTTCTATCGGCGCAGGATTCGACCTGAAGTCCATGAATACCCTGTGCCCTGCGCAGATCTCCTTGAATACCGCAAGATCAACAAGGGACGATCTGCTGTTCGAGGTGATCTTGTCCGGGTCGAACGGCCATTCATACCCTTTTCTGAAGATCTTCCTTACGTAATCCGGTCCAACTTCCTCTCTGAGAAACTCGGAGATGTTTCCTTCCCTGTCCATCGTCACGTACTTCGGTATGACCTGCTGGTAAGATCCGGAAAGATTCCATCTGAAATCCACAGACGCTATTCCGTACTGCCCCTCCGTAAGATTGACGGAAGACGCACCGGCAGCCATCGGTGTGCCGAGCGAACAGTTCTGGCTCTGCGGATATACTGAATTCCTGTACACCGCGGACGGACCTCCTGTCGCCCAGATGACGGCTCCCGAAAGAACCACCGTCAGGCCGGAAGGATTGCTTGCCGTAATCTCGCTCTCCGCAAGGCAGACAACGCCTTTTGCCTCTCCGTTCTCTGTCAGCACCTGTATCACCCTGTATCCGTCAAGGAGCGGCACGTTTTCCGCAGAGCAGGCTCTTTCCAGCGCTTCAGTCATATACTTTGAAGTCAGAGGTCCGCAGGATGATGCCCTTTTTGCGCTGTCATGGTCTGTCTTGTATCCAGTGTACTCACCGTAAGTGTCCGAAGGAAAAGGAACGCCCAGAGAGATCAGGTTATAGAATCCCTTGAGCGAACCCGCTGCCTCCACCATGGCAAGGTCACCGTGCATGGATCCGCAGGAAAACATATCCTCAGCCATGCTTCTCGCGCAGTCGGGACTGTTTGATGTCGTTGAAAGCTTGTAATACGTCTGTTTGTCGGAACCTGTGTTCCTCGATGTACCCATCATCCGGCCTTCAGTGACCATCACTACATCGTTTGTCCCGTTTTTGTTTCTTTTTACGTTGAGGGCGGCATTGAAGGCTGCGGCGCCCGATCCCACAACGACTATATCACATGTGATCAGTCTGCATCTGTTTCCGGATATATCGACATAGCGTCCGAATTCCATACGTATTCCTCCGTTATTTCTCTGCGTACATTTCCTTCATCAAATCACGGCACCCGTCCGGTACCGCGTCTTCCAGCTCACAACCGTACTTAAGAAGATCTCTCACGTATGTGGAGCTGATCATGGACAGTTCGGGTCTGGCCGGAAGTATGACAGTCTCCAGCTCCGGATCAAACCTTTTCATGATCTGGGAAAGCGAATACTCGTAATCGAAATCTGAAGCGGACCTGGCTCCTCTCACAAGATAGCGGGCACCCAGAGTCTTTGCGGCATCTGATGTAAGCCCCATGTGAAGCACTGCCTTCACGTTGTCAAGTTTTTCGTTCTTTACAGCAGCATCAAGAAGGGAGAGCCTCTCCCCCGCCGTGAAAACCCCTGTGTTCTTTTCAGTATTGAAAACTATGACTGCATATACCTCGTCGAACATTTCGGATGCCCTTCTGAGCAGATCCATATGTCCTGAAGTCACCGGGTCGAAACTACCGGTTATCATTGCCGTTCTTTTCTTTTCCATCTCTGCCTCCTATTCCGCTTTCGGGGAAAGAATCGTTATTCTTGTATGGCTGTAAATGCTCGACTTCAGTATGTCGAAACGTGACATGAGTTCCTCGTCGCCGCCGAATATATCACTCAGGATGTGCGTCATGGCGACTCCCTCGTCCTTCCTCATGGATTTTGCCCTGGGAGGGATGGTATTCTCAGTCTCGCAGATTATATGCGACCCAAGAGCCAGCATGCCTCCGTCCGCCAGTCCCCTGATTGCCTTCGGGATATATCCCGACGCGTAGGGCGGATCGAGAAAGACAAGGTCGTATTTTTCGCGGCCTGCTGCTCCGCGTATGAACGAGGAGTAATCCGCGCATGAGATTCTACATTTGTCGAAAAGCCGTGTCTTTTTTGCATTCTCGATAATGAGATTGACGACCTCACGCGATGAGTCTATAAGGGTGGCCTTTGCGGCTCCCCTTGAAAGAGCCTCTATTGCCATCTGGCCGCTGCCTGCAAACAGGTCAAGGACCGATCTTCCCTCTATGTCGAACTGGATCATTGAAAAGATCGCTTCCTTTACCCTGTCGGTGGTCGGTCTTGTGTTTTCTCCTGCAGGCGCCTGCAGCTTCGTGCCACGCGCGCTTCCGGTTATAACTCTCATTCCGTGTCCTTCCCTTTCTGTTCTTTTCTGAAGTATTCATATATGTTAAGGGCATCCCGTCCGGATATTCCGGGAACAGACCGCAGTTCCTCCTGCGTTGCCTTCTTTATTGCAGCTATGCTCCTGAAATGTCCCAGAAGCGTCTTTGCCTTGCCGGGCCCTATGCCTTTAATCTTTTCAAGCGAGGATCTCTTCAGTGTTTTCCTTTTGGCATCAGTCATGTGCCTCACGGAGAATCTGTGTACTTCCTCCTGTATCTCATAAATGAGCCTGAAGACTTCCTGCGACCTTGACAAATCGATCTCGCCTTCTTCGCCCACAAGAGTCCTCGTCTTGTGATGCTCATCCTTCACCATCCCGAACACAGGTATCCCGGATCCGCTGATCTCGGGCAGCTTCATCATGGCACCGACATGTTCCGCGCCGCCGTCAAGCAGGATAAGGTCGGGAGCATCTCTCATCGAGTCTCCCTCGACACCGATGTGTTTCAGGCGCCGCAGAAGGGCCTCCGCCATTGACGCATAATCATCCTGCGCGGAAACGCCCTTCATCATAAAGCTGCGGTATTCGCTTTTCTTCATCTTGCCGTTTACTGCAACTACCATGCCGCAGGTTATATGCTCGTCTCCCAGGTTGGAAACGTCATATGCTTCGATCCTCTGGGGCAGAACCTCCAGATTCAGAAGGGAGGCCAGCTGTACAAGCGTCTTTTCCGCTCTGTCTTCCCTTTTGGCAATGTTCTCGGAATGCCTTGCCGCGTCAGCCACCGCCATGTCGCACAGCTCTTTCGCAAGGCCTCTTTTCGGAGTCTTTACAGTCACCCTGTGCCCGGCCCTGTCTGCCAGATAAGCGCCGAGAAGTTCCGTGTCTGCTTCCGCAAGCTCGAACGACAGAAGGATCTCGTCTGGTATGTACTCCCGGGACTGATACAGTGACGATATGAATTCCACCATCGGCGACTCTTCTGTCGGAGACCCTTCCTCACGGATTATCTCGTCCGCCCCGAAGAGGAACTGTTCGCTGTCGGCTATATACCCGCTCCTTACGTAGAACACCGAAGCCGCATCCCTGAATACGACCTCATCCTCTCCGAACCGTTTTGTGCTTATGCCTATCACGTCACATTCCGTATCCGGAGCTCCCACCGCTTTCTGGGTCTCGTTCAGTTTGCGAATGCTTGCGATCGAGTCCCTCAGCCTTGCGGCTTTCTCAAATTCCATGTCCGCGGCCGCCTCTTCCATCTGCCGCTTCATTGACGAGATCACTTCCCTGGTGCCGCCCTTGAGTATGTTCGCGGCATTCCGGATTATCTCCCTGTACTCCTCAGAATCGACGTCCCCCCTGCACACTCCAACGCATCTTCCGAGCTGATAGTAGAGGCACGGCCTTTCTTTGCCGATATCAACCGGGAATTTTCTCTTGCATGACGGGATCTTCAGCGTACGTTCCAGCTGAGATATTATATCATAAACCACAGCCGTTGAGGAGTATGGTCCGAAATACAGGGACTTTGGATCGCTTCTCTTCCGGTCCATGGTTATCCTGGGCCATTCACTTCCGATGTCTATCTTTATATACGGATAGGACTTGGCGTCCTTGAGCTTTACGTTGTATTTCGGCGTGTACTGCTTGATGAGGCTGTTTTCCAGGGCAAGGGCTTCCATCTCGGTGTCGCACACGATGAAGCGGAAATCCCGCACCGACGATGCCATCCTCTCCGTCTTGACATTATGCGAACCGTGAAAATATGAGCTGACCCTGTTTTTGAGAGCCCTGGATTTGCCCACGTAGATAACTTTCCCGCTCTCGTTTTCCATTATATACACGCCCGGGGACAGCGGCAGCGCAGCCGCTTTCTCCCTCAGGTATTCCAGCGTTTTCGAGTCCTGCATTTCGACCTCTTATAACAAATCGAGCGATGGTTTTGATATGCCATCGCCCTGATACGTTTCTATTCTAGTTTAGTTATTCAGTGAATCCGCTTTCAACAAGAGTAGCCAATCCCTCTACAGCCTCTTCGGAGTCATTTCCGTCGGCTATCAGGGTGATCGTCATGCCCTTCACTATTCCAAGAGACAGGACGCCGAGCAGACTTTTGGCATTCACTCTTCTGTCTTCCTTCTCGACCCAGATGGAACTCTTGTATGAGTTTGCTTTCTGAATGAAGAAAGTCGCAGGTCTGGCATGGAGGCCTACATTGTTGGTTACTGTAACGTCGCGAGTTATCATAAATCCATCCTCATCACTCCGGATACTGCCCGGAGACACGAAAAATCCAGGTTTAAGCCCCGCACCTCATGGCGCGAGGAAAGTCTTCTGATTATGATAATTATATCAAAGCCGTTTTTTCAATTCAATACTTTTTTATCGGCATATTCAACAACAAGTTTGACGCAACAATTAGATATTTGAATGAATGTGCAAATTATGCTCTCTTTTTCACAACCATCCGAAAAAGGACTGTTTTCAGCCGGAAACTGCGCCTGCCTGCCGCTTAGCTCCGGTCCGCTCTGTCGAGAATGAATCTGAACATATCAGAAAACACTGCGTCCCTGTCATATTCCGTGTTGTAAAGCATCTTTCCGGGCCATGGTCTGTAGGTTCCTTCACCGTCTACCGTGATGGAGTCCCGCACCTCAGGATTCCAGAATCCCTGCCCGTTCCTGAGCACA
>CACZSC010000067.1 GCA_902783755.1 uncultured Ruminococcus sp.
ATTATCATACGCCGCATAGTCTTGCAATGGAACAAACATAAGAGATCGGAAATGTACGGATATCTTGAACAAGATCTCATTAATGGTATACTGTGAGCGGGAGATGTTCCAATGAGAAAACGACATACGTCTTTGCACGCAGTGCTCCTGCTGGCCGCGATTATTTTCCTGCTGATGGTTGTCCTCGCGGCATCTATCTGGACATACGGAAACAGGGACGAAACCAGGAACGCGGATGTTGCGATTGTGCTCGGCGCAGCAGCTTCGGAAAACGGTCCGTCGCCCGTCTACCGTGAACGTCTGAACCAGGGAATACGGCTCTACCGGCAGGGATATGTGAATAAACTGATACTGACGGGAGGCGTAGCGGAAGGGAATACCCGTTCCGATGCAGCGATCGGCGGAGAGTATGTCGTGGAACAGGGAGTGCCGCCTGAGGACATACTTCTTGAGGAGTTTTCCACGATCACGGAAGAGAATCTGAAGTATTCCGCAGATATCATGAGGACCGAAGGATTTGATTCGGCACTGATCGTAAGCGATCCGCTTCATATGAAACGCGCGATGCTCCTGGCGAAAGATGCGGGCATCGCGGCATATTCCTCCCCGACATCAACGACCAGATACCGGAGCTTCGGCGTAAAACTGCAGTTCCTTGCACGCGAATTGTTTTATTATACGGGATATACTGTCGTCCGCCTGTTCCGGCGGCACAAACTGTGATTACGGAAAGATCGGAGAGTCGACATGAACAGCATTCTGTTTCTCTGCCACGGCAACATATGCAGAAGCCCTATGGCTGAATTCATAATGAAAGACCTGCTGTCACGGAGAGGTATGGAAGGAGATATGACTATCGATTCCGCCGCGGTAAGCAGGGAGGAGATAGGAAACGACATGTACCCTCCGGCCAAAAGGATCCTGGCAAAACACGGGATCCCGTTTTCATCACGGGCAGCCAGACAGATTGAAGAAGAAGATCTGAAAAGGTATAATATAATAATTGCGATGGACAGATCGAATCTCCGGATGCTGAAGCGTTTGTTCGGCGAAAGAAGCACAGCGGATGTCAGGCTCCTGATGAGTTATGCAGGTGCAGACAGAGACGTGGAGGATCCGTGGTATACGGGCGATTTTGAGCAGGCCTACAAAGATATAGTATCGGGGTGTACCGGCTTGTTCAGAGATATATACGAGTAAAAAGATGAAGAGGGAATATCCGTGACAAGGAATGAGTCCGTCAGACTGACGGAAGGAAGCATATTGAAACCTCTGCTGCTGTTCGCGCTGCCGATCTTTGCCGGACAGCTTCTCCAGACGCTGTATCACAGTGTCGACAGTATCGTCATCGGAAACTTCGTCGGTACTGACGCGCTGGCTGCCGTTACAGCCAGTTCGCCGATTGCCAATACCCTGGCCGGCTTTTTCAATGGCCTGAGCGCCGGCGCGACCGTACTGTTTTCCCAGCGATACGGAGCGAGGGAATACGACAAACTGGACCGCGCTCTGCATACGACCATGCTTTTCAGCGTCCTGTTCGGCGCCGTCATGGCGGCGATCGGAATCGTTCTCACTCCGAGGCTCCTGCAGCTCGTTGCCTGCCCGCCGGCGGTATATGAGCAGGCGCTTCTGTATCTCCGCATCTATCTGGTAGGCATACTGTTTACGTCAATGTACAATATTTCCGCGTCCGTGCTCAGATCCGTCGGAAACTCCCGGAGTCCGTTCATGTATCTGCTGACGAGCAGCATTCTGAACATCCTTCTGGATATTCTTTTTGTCGCGGTGTTCGGAATGGGTGTGACCGGCGTTGCTGTCGCCACCGTCCTTGCCCAGGTGGTTTCCGTCATACTCTGCTTGATTAAAATGACAAAGCTTCCCGGGGAATACCGTTTCAAACCGGCGAAAATGAGGATCGAGCCTTCCATTCTAAAGCAGGTCGCCCGTCTGGGACTGCCCGCGGGGATCCAGTCGTGCGTCGTTTCCATCGCTATGATTTTCGTACAGAGATACATCAACGACTTCGGAGCGGTGTATATTGCCGGAATAGGGGCCGGAATGAGGATCGACCAGTTTGCCGGCATGCCGTGCCAGGCTCTTGGCCTGGCAATGACCACCTACATAGGACAGAATGTCGGAGCCGGAAGGTATGACAGGACGCACAAGGGTATCGGTATCGCGTTTGCCGCTGTCGTCATACAGATCCTCGTTCTGGGAATACCCATGTATATATTCGCGCCGAAACTGGCCAGGATCTTCGGCAGCGATCCTGCCGTGATCGATGTCTGTACGCTCTTCCTGAGGACCATTCTTCCCCTGTATCTGTTCATGGGCATGAACGGGCTCATGGGAGGAATCGTCCGCGGGTACGGGTATTCCATTTACGCGATGGCCGCTACATTGATCGGAATGGTCGGCATCAGGCAGATCTGGTTCACGCTTTCGCTTCGGGCAAACCACGTAATAACCAATATCATCATCGGATACCCGATAGGATGGATGTGCTCGTTTGCTTTTCTGTTTGCTTTTTATCTGTTTCATATACGGAAAAAGTTCAGAGGAGACATGAATGGGCGTAACACCGTCGACTGATCATAATCATTTCCCGTATGTGCAAATCGTTTCAGCGCAGGCGCGGATTGCTTGCTCTTACATGTCATTTATGATATTATAAATTAATTAAATTCTTATCTGATTCCCGGAGTATTTGTCACACTGCCGCATCTTTCGAATTGCGGCGGGTCTCATTGGCCCGATGTATCACAAGACAGATAATGCCGGCAGGAAAACATGCCGGGATTCGCTGTGCGCGAATAATGTTAGGAGTTGTTCAGTATGGATAAACGCACTATTCCTTTCAGTCCTCCGGATATTTCGGAACTTGAAATCGAGGAGGTCTCCGCTGCTCTGAGATCCGGGTGGATAACGACCGGGCCGAGGACAAAGCTTCTCGAACGCCGGCTTGCCGCGTTCATCGATACCGGCGATGCTGCTGTCGACTGTACGACCGAGGAGGCAATGAAAGCCTACGACAAAAGGGTCGTCTGCCTGAATTCCGCGACAGCGGCGGAAGAACTCAACCTTCGCGTTCTCGGCATCCGGGAAGGCGATGAGGTGATCGTTCCCGCATACACGTATACTGCTACCGCAAGTGCAGCCATTCAC
>CACZSC010000068.1 GCA_902783755.1 uncultured Ruminococcus sp.
CAGCTTCTTCATGAGCGGTATGTATGCGGTATGCTCGACCCTGGCACCGGGATAGAATATGATCCCGTATTCGGGCTCGGCCGTGCTCATGAACGCTATGTCGCCGTTTTCGAGAGTATCCTGAACGACGGAACTGAGATGGTCGTCAGAGTACGAGACTATGGCATCCATGTCCGCGCGGTAGTATGTGGCCAGCCATACGGCGCAGGCGCCGATGATGATGAGCACCGCAGCCAGGACTGCCAGCAGTATTATTCTTTTCCTTTTCTTTTTGTTGATCGCCATATCCGATCCCTCTGTCTTGAGCTTATATCCCGTTATACATCATATGCCAAATTAAGTCAAGCGATCAGAGTCTGTTTTGGTTTAGTTATACATTGACACCGCAGGCGCCGAAATGTATAATTAGTACAAATTTTTGCATAATATTTCCGGAGGTTGGAGATGGGCCTTACATTAGCCGAAAAGATACTGAAAGCCCATACCGTGGACGGTGAATTCAGAAAAGGTTCCGAGATCGGGATCAGGATAGACCAGACCCTTACCCAGGACGCCACCGGCACCATGGCGTATATCGAATTCGAAGCCATGGGTATAGGCCAGGTGAAGACCGAGAGAAGCGTCGCCTACATAGACCACAATACCCTGCAGTCGGGATTCGAGAACGCTGACGACCACAGGTTCATAGCGTCCGTGGCGAAGAAGCACGGGATATACTACTCGAGGCCCGGAAACGGCATATGCCACCAGGTCCACCTGGAGAGATTCTCGGTGCCGGGAAAGACCCTCATAGGATCCGACAGCCATACTCCCACCTGCGGAGGCATTGGTATGCTGGCCATAGGGGCCGGAGGCCTTGACGTGGCTGTGGCCATGGGAGGCGGAGCGTATTATATAACCTATCCCGAGATTCTGAACGTCAGGCTCACCGGAAGGCTGAAGCCCTGGGTGGCGGCAAAGGATATAATCCTGGAAGTCCTCAGAAGGATATCCGTCAAGGGCGGTGTCGGAAAGATAGTCGAGTATTCGGGAGACGCCCTCAGGTACCTGTCCGTTCCCGAGAGAGCCACCATCACCAACATGGGAGCCGAGCTCGGAGCCACCACATCCATATTCCCTTCCGATGAGATAACGAAGGAATTCCTGGAAGCCCAGGGACGCGGCGATGTATGGACTCCCCTTGCGGCCGATCCGGATGCGGTCTATGACGGCGTCATTGAGATCGACTTGTCGGAACTGGGCCCGCTCGCGGCCTGCCCTCACTCCCCGGACAACGTAAAGACCCTCTCAGAGATCGGGAATATAAAGATAGACCAGGTCTGCATAGGATCATGCACAAACAGTTCCCTTCTCGACATGATGAAGGTAGCGTATATACTTAAAGGAAAAACAGTCCATCCGGACGTGTCACTGACGGTGTCCCCGGGATCGAAGCAGGTGTTCGGCATGATGGCGGAGCTCGGCATACTCGATACGATCATCCAGTCCGGAGCCAGAGTGCTTGAATGTGCCTGCGGCCCCTGCATCGGCATGGGACAGTCACCCAATTCAAAGGGCGTGTCCCTCAGAACATTCAACAGGAACTTCGAGGGCAGGAGCGGCACGAGAGATGCCATGATATATCTCGTGTCACCCGAGACAGCCGCTTATTCCGCTCTGTGCGGATATCTTGCCAATCCTAGGGAACTCGGGACCATGCCGCTGTTCGAACTGCCGGAGAAGTTCCATATAAACGACAACATGATAACAAAGCCCGCAGACGAGTCCGAAGCCCATACCGTTGAAATACTCAGAGGTCCTAATATAAAGGAATACCCGGCCACAGAAGAGCTCTCAGACACCATCAGGGCCTCGTGCTCGCTGAAAGTCGGGGACAACATAACGACAGACCATATCATGCCTGCAGGGGCAAAGATACTTCCCCTCAGATCAAACATTCCGGAGATCTCGAAGCACTGCTTCACGGTTTGCGACAAGGATTTTCCCGAAAGGGCGAAGGCTCTGGGACAGAGCATCATAGTAGGCGGCGTGAATTACGGTCAAGGCTCATCCAGAGAGCATGCGGCTCTGGCTCCCCTCTATCTCGGTGTAAAGGCGGTCATAGCCAAATCCTTTGCGAGGATCCACAGACAGAACCTCATAAATGCGGGTATCCTTCCCCTTGAGCTTGAGGATCCGGCGGATTACGACAGCATATCCCAGGGAGACGTGCTTGAGATAACGGGTGTCATATCATCACTTGAAGGAAACGGAATATTCAGAGTAAAAGACAACGATACGGGAAGAACGTTCAGCGCCTTATGCAGGCTGAGCGACAGGATGAAAGCCGTGATGAAATGCGGCGGTCTGCTTAAGTTCACGAAGCAGAATCTAAATCGGGAGTAGGATATGGAACGCATCAGAATGACCACCCCCATCGTCGAGATGGATGGGGACGAGATGACCAGGGTCGTATGGAAATGGATAAAGGAAGAGCTGATCATTCCCTACGTGGATCTTAAGACCGAATACTACGACCTGGGACTCAAGAACAGGGACTTCACGGAAGACGAGGTGACGAAGGAGGCCGCCTATGCCACGAAGCGGCTTGGAGTGGCAGTCAAATGTGCCACCATCACCCCGAACGCCCAGAGGGTCAAGGAATACGACCTGAAGCAGATGTGGAAGAGCCCCAACGGCACCATAAGGGCCATACTGGACGGTACGGTATTCAGGGCACCCATAACGGTTAAAGGCATCGAGCCATACGTCAAGACCTGGAAGAAACCCATAACCATCGCCCGTCACGCTTACGGCGACATCTACAGCGCCGTTGAGAACGTGTGCCCCGCCGGCAGCCGTGCTGAACTTGTTGTGACGGCGAAGGACGGTACCGAGACCAGGACTACCATAAAGGACTTTGACGGTTCCGGAATCATCATGGGCATGCACAACACGGACGCCAGCATAGCAAGCTTCGCGAGATGCTGTTTCAACTACGCGCTGGACACCCGGCAGCCCCTGTGGTTCGCTGCAAAGGACACCATCTCGAAGAAGTATGACCACAGGTTCAAGGACATATTCAGGGAGATATATGACAAGGAATATGCCGATAAATTCCGCGAGGCGGGTATCCCCGACTACTTCTATACCCTTATAGACGACGCAGTGGCCAGAGTGATAAGGTCCGAGGGCGGATTCATCTGGGCTCTAAAGAACTATGACGGAGACGTTATGTCAGACATGCTGGCGACGGCTTTCGGTGACCTGGCCATGATGACTTCCGTTCTTGTATCCCCTGATGGCAAGTACGAGTTCGAGGCGGCGCACGGAACGGTGACGGCCCATTACTACAGATATCTTAAAGGTGAGATCCCCTCCACGAACTCAGTAGCCACCATATTCGCATGGACAGGCGCCCTGAGGAAGAGGGGTGAGCTCGACGGCATCCCGGAACTTGCGGAATTTGCCGGAAAGCTTGAGCAGGCCACCATCAATACCATCGAGAGCGGGATCATGACGAAGAGCCTTTCCGTCCTGTCTTCACTCGAGAACATAAAGGTAGTGAACGGCAGGGAGCTTATAATTTCCATAAGGGACAGGCTCGAGGAGCTCATCTGACCGCGCACAGAGAAAAAATACAGCAGAGGATCTGTTCAAAGATTTCCTCTGCTGTTTTTCGTTATCTGTCGAGTTCCTTTATGAGTGTGTAGTTCCCGCTTCTAAGGGTCTCTACCAGCTGTTCTACGGTCTTTATCTCAAAGTCCGTAATTATGCCGGAATTAGGTACGTGGGAATGGTCGTGGGAGTCGGTGCCGGAGGTCTTCGCCTTGTGGTGGTACTCGGCGTAGAGCTCAGCCAGCATATTGTGGCTCTCGTGACCCGCATGCCCGTTGTGCACTTCTATGGCGTCAAGAAGATCCGGATTAGTCACGGTCATGTGATACCTGAAGGGATGGGCCTGTATGAGATACATGCCGTCGCCTCTCACCTTCTGGGAGAAGCGTCCTATGTCGTCCAGGTCCTTGGGATCCATCGCCTCGACATAGTCCCATGTGAACCCGAAGACAAGGTAGTCGTTGTAATTGGCTTTCAGCCTGAATTCCAGCCCGTAGATCACGTTCAGAGCGGTCCCTTCGGCAGCTTCCTTCAGGATGTCGTAAGCCCTGTGCTTCTCGTTGACTTCCTTGAGCCACTCTTCCCTGTCATCGCTCCAGATCGGAAGGAAATGGTTGGTCAGGCAAAGGGTCGAATAACCGCGGTCAAGGTATTTCTGTACGATTTCTTCAGCGCTTTCGGACGAGCATCCGCTGCCGTCCCTGCTGTGGCAGTGCAGTTCAGTCTTGAATTTCATATGAGATCACTTTCTTTCTACAAGGATTGTCTTTATTTCAAATGGATGGAACTTGAGGGACACGGATCCGTTCCCGTCAGGTGTCAGCTCTCTCTTAACTTCTTCAAGCATGTTCGTCTCATACACTTTTGCAGCACCCGGAAGCGTTAGTTCCGTGTTGGTTTCGTTCCTCTCGCACTCGTAGAGCCTGAGGACAAAAGCGTTCTCGACGTCTTCAGCGCATTTCACGGCTTCGCATATTATATTCGGAGCGGAGACGCTGAACAGCTTGGGTGCATTGATGCGGCCGTCTGAAACAAGGGGCGCGTTGTTGAACTCGTACGCCGGTCTTATGACGTTCTCCGTAAGGTATCCTCCCTCGTGAGGCAGCAGCGAGTATCTCATGTAATGGACTCCGAAGCAGGACGCCGGGTCTGGGCGCATGCCGCCCTTGTCCAGGGTGAGCATGAGGTTGCTCTCGTAGCATGACAGACCGTACTTGCAGTCGTTCAGCAACGCCACACCGTATCTGCTCTCGGAGAGATCGGACCACTTCATGTTGCAGACCTCGAACTTTGCGAATTCCTCGCCGTTGTTCTTAGTGTTGGGCCTGTCCATATGGCCGAACTGGATCTCGTTCTTTATGGTGGCGGCCCTGATGTTCAGGTCGAATCCGGCCTTGAGGAGCGTGTGGTGGTCGTTCCAGTCCAGTTTCACGTCGTAGTCTATCCTTCTGAGATCCGAATAGAACACGGTGTCGATGACCGCATGGGAGAATCTTGCGACGTCATAGCAGCATCTGATCCTGAACTCCACCGCGCCGTCGGAGACCACTTTCATGGAAGTGAGCTTGCAGCACGGCTTGAGCTTCATGAACGCGTCGTACTCAATCTCCCAGGTGTCGTACCTTGACGGGAAGTCCTCGCCCGCGAACAGCTGTCCGAGGGACGTTCCCTCCTTGTTGATCCTTCTTCCGTTCTTTTTGTCATAGAGGCATGACATGAATCCCAGCCCGTCGAACTCGGCTCTGTAGAACGGGGTCTCGAGGACTCCGCCTTCGAATCTGAACGGACTCGGCAGGTCTGAGGACGCGCCTTTTTCAAGGACTGTGCAGTTCATGGCATCGACTTTGATCCTGACGTCGGTCTTCACATTGCCGTCCCGGTCAGTATATGTCTGGCAGACAGCGTTCGTGAAGGACCGGTTCCCGTCGAGGGTCAGTATGTCGTTCCTTGCGAACGAAAGCTGGTTGAACACCGAAACGGAGTTTTCATCAGGGACAGTCAGTTCAGTGAGGTATTTACCGGTTTCCGCCTCCGTGTCGGAGATCATCTTTCTCATCTCCGGGAAGGCTCTCTCGTAGACCTTGTTTATGCAAGTCCCGGGGAGAATGTCGTGGAACTGGTTCTTCAGCATGATCTTGATTAGCCTGTCTCTTTCCGGGTTCAGGGGCTCGCCTGCCAGCACGTTCATCAGCTCAAAGTCCCGGACGGCCTTCTCGGCCTGCCTGTTGAATTTCTTGATGTCATGCATGGAAGTGAGGGTCCCTCTGTGGGCCTCGAGGTACAGTTCTCCGTCGTGCACGTGGAGCCTGTCGCGTCTTTCCTCCAGTTTGTGCATGAAAGCGGATGCAGTCGTCATTTCGCATACCGGAAGCCCCGGAAGCCCTGCGGTCCTTTCCACCATCTCAAGCTGGGTGAAGGTCGGGCCTCCGCCTCCGTCGCCGAAGCCGAAGGTGTTGAGCTTCATGCTGTTGATCTTCTTGTCGTACACGCGGCATCTTGCAGCCTCGTCCACGGTCTTCGGAGTCGGAAGGGTGTGTATCGTCGTGAAGTGAGTCAGGACCTCGGTCCCGTCGATGCCTCTCCATATGAAGGAGTCATCCGGGAAACCGTTAAGGTCGTTCCATTCTATCTTCGTGGTGTAGAAATATCTGCATCCGCACTCCTGCATGATCTGAGGGATCGCGGCGTTGTACCCGAAGGTGTCCGGGAGCCAGAACGAGTCTGATCTGTAATTGAGATACTTCTGGTTGAACCTCTGGCCGTAAAGGAACTGACGGACCATGGATTCTCCGCCGGTCACGTTGCAGTCGCATTCGACCCAGACTCCGCCGTTGGGCTCGTATCTTCCCTCGGCTACCCTTTTCTTTATGCCCTCGAAGATGACGGGATAGTATTCACGCATCCAGTCGGTATGGAGTGACGAGGACTGTATGAAGGTGTATTCCGGATAGTTGTCCATGAGCTCCAGAGCCATGGAGTAGGTGCGGGCGCACTTTCTGACAGTCTCCTCCGCAGGCCAGAGCCATGCCGTGTCCATGTGGGAATGACCCATCAGCCCCACGTAGCCCCTTGTCTCGTCTCCTCCGGTCTTCTCGAACAGAGGAGCCAGGATCTCGGAGACCTTCCCTGCGGCCTCAGATATCTCTTCCACCGTGTGATCCTTTACGTCCTGGATCAGATAGGGATATGCCTTTTCAAGCAGGATATGGGCCTTCTGCTGCATGTAGTTGGCCTTCTCCAGACGGGCCAGCTCAAGCGCGACCTTGAGGTCCACAAGGAACCTGTATATCTTTTTGTTGACGCGGACGATCTTTATGCTGCTGTAGGTCTTGAAGTAGTCGTCTCCCGCCCAGTACTTGTTGTTGCCGTATCTGTCGAAGGGTGCTTCGCCAAGCTTTATATGCCCCGCGTAGAGCTCGAAAGCCAGGTCGAATGCTTCCCCGGGCTTCGCGTCCTTGCATATGAACATGGCGGAATGCATACCGCCCAGGAACTGGTTCTGTGAGTTTATGAGCCCGGCGGGCCTGCCGTTCCTGAAGCACAGCATCTCCCAGGCTTCAGCATTCACGACGGCGCACAGCGTCTCCCCTGCGTATTCCTCAGGGACCGTGAAGCCGCATCTGAGCCACATGGAGGAATACTCAGTTCCCCATCTCACGTCATGTGCTATGGGCTTCATATCCTCAATGGCCGGAGGCTGTCTGAAATGCTCCATGGTCTCAAGTGAATACACGGGTTCCGGGGTGCATACCTCCTCGAACATATATGGTTCGGTAAGATCCACCGTCACCTCGAATTTTCTGTAGAGCATGTCAACGTATCTGTCAAAAGTCATGGGCGCCCTCCGCTTGAATGTATTTGTTTTTCCGGAATCAAGGTTAGCACAACAGGGGTGCGATGTCAAGCTAAAATAGCTATTTATTATTGACAGGGATACAAATAAATGATATACTCGCTACAACATATAAATATATGCATGGCAATGACGGAGACGGCTGTGGCGGACGCGTCGGAGAGAGCTTTTGTACGGTGGAAAAAAGCACGCGCGGCACGGCGGATCACTCCCGAGCCGGGACAGGAAAACCGCGGACAGAAAGTCCGTACGGCCGTAGAAGTCCCCGTTAACGGCGCGTTAGTCCGGCAAGGCACATGAGCGGCGAGAGATCGCAAGTTGAGTGGTACCGCGGAACAAGTTTCGTCTCAATGTTTTGAGGCGATTTTTTGGTTATAGAGGAGCTTTTTATGGAACATCTTATAAAGGAAGTTGCTTCCCGTATAAAGGAAACAAGGCTTATCCTGAACATATCGGAAGAGGAGATGGCTGTCTGCACCGGCATTACCGTCGATCAGTACAGGGAGTTCGAGTCCGGCACGGTGGACATGACGTTCACCTTCATCTACAAGTGCGCCGCCAGGTTCGGACTGGATACCACCGATCTTCTGAAGGGCGAGAGCCCTACCCTGTCCGAATACAGCGTGACGAGGGCGGGCGGCGGCCTTCCCATAGCCAGGAGAAAGGGATTCAAGTACAACAATCTGGCTCCCCTGTTCAAAGGCAAGTCGGCCGAGCCTTTCCTCGTCAAGGCAAAATACAATGAAGACGAGATGCATCTCCCGATCAAGCTGAACCACCACGAGGGACAGGAATACGACTATATCCTGAAAGGAAAGCTGAAAGTATCCGTCGACGGACACGAGGAGATCCTCTACCCCGGCGACTCCATATACTATGACAGCTCGAAGCCCCACGGCATGATCGCCTACGAGGAGGACTGCGAATTCCTGGCGATGATAATCTCCACGGGAGGAGCGGCATATGACTATCCGGAGAATCTGGAAGTCGTTCCCGAGGAAAAGAAGGAATCGAAGCTCTGCGACCTGCCGGAGGACCCGGTGGCACTCAGATTCATAGAGTGTACGGAGAAAGACGGAAAGCTCGAGAAGATAACGTTCAAGAACGAGGACAGGTACAATTTCGCATTCGACACGATCGATGCCATCGCCGCGAAGACGCCCAAGAAGACCGCTCTCATCCACCTTGACAGCCATAAGAACGAGAGGCGCTTCACTTTCGAGGATATTTCCAGGCTCAGCAACAAGGCTGCGAACTATCTCGCTTCACTGGGCATAGGATTCGACGACAAGGTCATGGTGGTGCTGAAGCGCCACTGGCAGTTCTGGATCTGCGCCCTGGCCCTCCACAAGATCGGAGCTGTCGTGATACCCGCCACCCACATGCTGGTGGAGCATGACTTCACATACAGATACAAGGCTGCAGGAGTAAAGGCAATAATCTGCACGGCGGACGGAGACACCGCCTATCAGGCGGAGATAGCTGCCGCCGAGACGGATCCCGGCATCATAAAGGTCATTGCGAACGGCGCCCG
>CACZSC010000069.1 GCA_902783755.1 uncultured Ruminococcus sp.
ATGATACCCCATCCGGTCTGTCCATCTGTCGATACTGCTCTTCCATTCAAGAGGTATCGGCAGTGATTTAGCATTGACAAAGCTGATGTGCCAGTCAAGCGAGATATCGGCAAGTTCGTCTATCTTCCATCCCTGTCTCCGCCATTCTCCGAGCCACCAGTACGATTCTACTGATACCGGGGCTGTTTTCCATATATCTTTAAGTTGTTCGACAAGAGGAGGATAAAGCTCTTTTACATGGAAAGGATCACCAAACCCGTCGGCACGCCATCCTATTGCTGCTCTTCCGCTGTGTTTTATTATCATATCCGGACGTGCAATCTGTCCGATTAAGATAGTATGACTGAAAGATTCAGTAAACGCAGAGATTAGTTTCTCAATTTCTGAATCGGAATACTGCTCCAGCTTATATCCTTCACCCCAGGCTCCCGGAAGACATATATCGACGCAGAAGAGAAGAGGCTCTCTGTCAAACCGTTCAGCGAAACGCCGTACGGCTTCGGTATACAGTTCTATGAACATGGGATCTGTCGGAGAATCCTTTACACGTGCTCCGGAAGGACGGTCCGGACAAGGTATGAGTGACTTCAGCCATTCCGGCACATCGTCTTCCGCTCTCGTGCTGTGAGGCATCATCCGCAATATGATGGATTGGGAGTTTTGACGGGCTTTTTCTATAATTTTTTCAATGAATCCGTAGTTATACTTGCCGCGCTCCGGTTCGAATTCCTTCCACAGGAAACGTATATACGCAACGGAAGCGTCGGGATAGAAACCCTCTTCACGACCGTTTTCCGGTACATACTTCGGAACAGGATAGCATTCGAGATTCTCTGTCTCCAGAAGTCTGTTCCCGGGTTTGACGACTACATCGGAGTAGAGCCTGCTGTTCCTAAAATGGTTGAAACTTGTAAATCCAGTGAAAGGGTTCTGAAAAGGTTCTCTTTGGTATCCGAATTCTCTGTGTGAGTCAGGGTATCTTTCCATAATACTGTTTCTCCGTTATTTTTTGGCCTCAGAGGAGAGTTTCGTAAAAATTGACAGTTAAGTTTTATAAATTATGTGTCAACACTACCCTCAAACCTCCGAAAACGTACTGGCAAGCCAAGCCTGAACCAAGCAATTGTGCTTATGTGAGGTTTACTCCGCCGGCATGAGAGTCTTCATATTAAATCTTATGTCTACAGCATAAAGCATCGGAGCCTCGGCCTTTATTATAAACTCATCCTCAGCGGGCACAGCAATTACGCGGAAGATCGAAGGTGACGCCTCGTCAGCATTTTCGTAGTACTCGGAAAAACCTTCACGGAACCTTCTGAGGATATCCGAGTAGTTCTCATCCGAGAGCACATAGCTCTCAACGAATGCGTTTATCCTTTCAATATCGGATTCTCCGAGTGCCGATTCAGGACCGAAACTGCAAACGATGCCGCGCTCGGTCTCCTTCCCTGTATTGCCCTCGATCCTGCAGTGTCTCTCCGTTATCTCAACGCCGTCCTCCCAGAGATCCGCCATGTCGTACGGACGTGCCGGAATGAAATATCTGAGATCGCACAGCTTCGAGAAGTCATCCGGCGTACAGAACCACATTATATCCGATACCTGCACTTCATCGTAATAATCTATCTCTTTCCCGAACAGATTGAACGTATCTTCATGTATATGCCTGAAGAAATCTGTTCCTTTCCAGAACAGATCCGAAAGCTCTTCGACTGTCTCCCCAGTTCTGAGATCTATAAGCTTGCGCTCGAAACGTTCATAGCTAGGGACTGGGCCCTCGTTGACCGTCTTTTCGAAGCTTATTGCAAGATATCCGTTGAAGATCCATACGTAACCCAACTCCCCGGCGCCGAAAAGCAGCTCGTTGATTTTCTTCTCGGCATCCTTGTTCTTCAGATATCTGATCTGCCCGTCGCGGATCACTCCGTTGCCTTCAAGTGTGTCTGCCTGGTAATATCTGTCCGGCGAATATGCTTCTGAAGGCCTCTCAGGGCCGGTGCCGAGGACATAAGCTGTCTCTGATGTGTTCCCTGTCAGTGAGAAATATCCGTTTTCCGAGACGACGCTCTGTCCTTTTTCTGACAGGATCCATTCGACCAGTCTTCTGGCGCTTTCCGGCGAGTCCTTTCTCAGGATCGCATAGTTTCTTGAAATAAGCGGATAAGTGTCGTTCCCTATCGTCGTGTCGTCGGGATACACACCGTCCACCGCCACGAACTTGAGTTCGTTCCCAGTACCGTACATGTTCGCTGCATACGCGTAATACGAATAGCCGATCGAATACTCAGCTCCGTCGAATGTCGCGACCGCGTCCATGAGCGCGCCCATCGTCCCCGGACGCATCGTCTCCGGCGCGTCTGTAAGTTCCCTGCCTTCCATGAACGTAAGCATGTAGTTCTGGCTACCGCTGTCCGGATTGCGCTGGAACGCGATTATCTCCGCGTCATCACCTCCGAGGTCTTTCCAGTTCGTTATCTTTCCGCTATATATGTCCCTCAGCTCATCCCGGGAGATCGAGCTGACCGGATTCTTTGCGTTTATGACAAAAACGAAGGCCTCCTTTGAGATCGCGTATTGCTCCAGCTCCACTCCCATCCCTTCCGCGCGGGCCTGCTGCTCTTCTGAGATCGGTACGGAAAAGATGACATCACATTTACCGTTTATAAGATTGTCGAAAGAGTCGTAAGTCGTCGTGTGAACCGCTTTCGTGTAATTCTCTCCGAAAATCGCATTGCGGAAAGCGTCATCCAGAGGACGCGTCGATGTCGATCCGTCCGTCAGGGGAAACGATTCTCTCAATTCATTTTCAAGTGATGTGATTTTCGGGTCATCTTCAGACTGCGGCCCCTGACTGACACATGATGCCATCATAAGCATCAGCATAATCATAACGAGCGATACAGCTGACACTCTGACAAGCGTTCTGTAGTATTTCATTGGTTTTCCCCCTATGACTCTCCTGATCTTGGCGCACAGTGCCTTCAGCAGAATTATATCACTATTCAGTTTCCATGAAAACCGTATTTTTGTCACATATATTCGAAAATCCCGTCGGTGATGCCGCGGCACCCCGGCAACCGACTTGAGAAGCCGGGAGAAATCGAGTATAATGGCCACAGAATCCGCAATATCTTATCATCGAAGGAGAGATACCATGAGACAGCTTATCAGATATGCAAAGATCTATGACGGCACAGGTTCCGATCCTTATCTGTCAGACATACTGCTGGAAGAAGACCGGATCGTCAAAATAGCTGCAAATATCGACAGCCCTGCGGACATGGTCGTTTGAGAGTATAACATGAAAAAAACAATGGAAAGATATATTTCAATGAAAAAAACAACATTAGCGAAAAGGATCGGATCATGCGCACTGACGCTGGTCCTGGTCATATGCTCAGTCATCATGATCAGCTCCGAAGAGCCGTCCTCGTGGGCAAAAGATGAGGTTTCAGCCGCCGTCAGCGCCGGCCTCGTCCCGTCCCAGCTGCAGAGAAACTATACTTCTCCGGTGACGAGAGGTCAGGTCGCGGGCATGTTCATGAACCTGCTTGAGAAAGCGTCCGGAAAGACCGCTGACGCGCTGATGGCCGAAAAGGGCGTTTCCGTCAGCAGCACCACCTTTTCCGACACGAGGGACAGTTCCGTGCTCGCGGCGAACGCCCTCGGCATAATCAACGGGACAGGGAACGGGAAGTTTTCCCCCGACGGGACCCTGAAACGGGCTCAGATCGCGGCGATTATCAACAGGGTTGCCGGAGTCATGGGGATAAACACCCGGGGATTCGTCCACGGGTTCACGGATATAACCGGCAAATACTCATGGGCGGACTCCGAACTCGGATGGCCGGTGGCGAACGAAGTCATAAAGGGCGTCAGCCAGGGCAGGTTCGATCCGGACGGAGATCTGACTACGGAACAGGCGATCCTGATCACGTACAGGGCTTTCAATGCGCTGCGCAACCCCGTTGAAATCCCCGGCCTCACCGACTACGGAGCAGACAGGCGGGCGGAATACATATACGATGCACATCCTGAGCTCACTCCCGTCGATTACGACTCTCCCGCCCTTCTGCACCTAAGCGATGATATGGGCCAGGAATATGTAGACAAGCTCACCTTCATATGCGATTCCACCACGTATTTCCTCCAGACTTCCGGAAAACTGACCGGCGGATACGCAACGACGCAGATCTGGACCGGCCCTGAACACACCCTGACTCTTGCGTACCTGCGGGGGTACGGGATAGTCGACCCGTTCGACGGACAGATCCGCACGATACCCGAATGTCTGGCGCTCCACCGGCCCGAGGTCGTGGTTATA